>PKWD01000165.1 GCA_003131945.1 Acidimicrobiaceae bacterium | reverse complement strand
CTCCGGCCACCTCGTAGAGCTCGAGATCGGACGTGCCCGGTGCGAACCACCGTTCTTCATCGAAGACTCCGTAGTTGGGCAGGCGACGCTTGTGGTAGACGCCGAGCACCCCGCCCCCCGCACACACGGCCAACGCATTGCGCAACCGTCGCGGCGCGCCGCGAATAGCCGCTTCCCGGGCCACCACGCCGGCGCCGTCGGCCCGCGAGACGGCGTCGGAGACGCTGTCGTGGCCCACGACGTCCACGAACCCCACCAGGGCTACGCAACCGCCGGTGGCCGAGGCCACGCGCTGCAGGGCGGCGAAGTTGTGAGCCACGAACGCCGGTTTGAGGAGGAGGTCCTCGGGTGGGTACCCGGTGATGACCAGCTCGGGAAAGGCGGCGAGGTCGGCCCCGTCCTCCTCCGCCCGGGCCAGACACTCGACGATCCGTTCGACATTGCCGTCGATGTCGCCGACGACGGTGTCGAGCTGGCACAGGGCCACACGCACGCGGGGCACAGGTGAATCCTAATGGCCGGTCCCGACCCTCCCGACGGTGCATCCCGCCTGGCATGCTGCCTCCGTGCGCAGTGTCCTGCCCGCGGCGCTGGCCGGTGCCGCCGAACGCTCGGCCGAGCCCGACGCCGTGGCCATCGCCCTACGTCGGGTCGTGGAAGACCGTCCCCCGACCGAAGGACGTCTCCTGGAGGGACACGAACCGAGCCCCCTGGCGCACGCGTTCATCGCCGTCGTCGCCGCCAGCAACGCCCTCGGCCGGCTGTGCGTTGCCGATCCCCTGGCCCTCGACGTCCTCGACGCACTGGATCGTCCTGTGCCCATCGACGGCACCGATCCCGCCGCCCTGGCCCGGTCCAAACGCCTCGAGCTCCTGCGTATCGCCGCACGCGACCTGCTCGGGATCGACGCCCTCGAGGATGTGGGCCGGGCTCTGGCCGACATGGCCGCCGGGGTGCTCGACAAGGCCTGGTCTTTGGCCAACGGAGGTTCCGGCGACGACAGGTTCGCCATCATCGGCATGGGCAAACTCGGCGGACGCGAGCTCAACTACGCCAGCGACGTCGACGTGATGTTCGTGACGGAGGGAGGTGGCGACGCTGGTGGCACGGTGGCCCGAGAGGTGCTGCGCACCGCCCGCGGGTGCTTCAGGGTCGACGTCGACCTGCGACCCGAGGGCCGGTCCGGACCACTCACCCGTTCTCTGGACAGCTTCCGCTCCTACTGGGACAAACGAGCCGACGCCTGGGAGTTCCAAGCTCTTCTGAAAGCGCGACCGGTGGCCGGATCCACCGCCCTGGGCGAGAAATTCGCCTCGGCGGCGGCCCAGGCCACCTGGCACCGCAGCTTCAGTGCCGACGAGCTGGCTGAGCTCAGGTCGATGAAGGCCCGGGCCGAGTCCGAAGCATCGCGTCACGGTCTCGCCGGTGGCGAGATCAAGCGGAGCCCGGGGGGTATCCGGGACGTGGAATTCTCCGTGCAGCTGCTCCAACTCGTGCACGGACATCACGATCCGACCATCCGGGACCGCTCCACTCTCGGCGCCCTCACCGAGCTCGCCGGGGCCGGGTATGTGAGCGGGGAGGACGGTGCCGTTCTGGCCGACTCGTACCGGTTCCTACGCACCGTGGAACACCGACTGCAATTGGTGGAGGAGGAGCAGACCCACGCCCTGCCCACCGAGCCGACGGCCCGACGGCGCCTCGCCCGCGTCCTCGGCTTCTGCGACGGTCCGGCGGCCACGGCCACGGCATTGTTCGACGACACCATGCGGCGCTGCCAGAGTGACGTTCGGATCATCCACGAACGGCTGTTCTTCCGTCCGCTGCTCGAGGCCTTCGCCGCTCTGGAAGCGGCTCCCTCGGATGCTTCGGTCGGTGCCGTCATGTCGGCCGATGCCGTGGCCCGGCGGCTCACCGCCTTCGGCTTCGGCGACGCACAGCGCACGCGGGCGGCGGTGGAGGAGCTCGCCGGAGGGCTCACGCGCGCCTCCCGGCTCATGGGCCAACTGCTTCCACTCCTGCTCGACTGGTTGTCGGTCACCCCCGATCCCGATCTGGGCCTGCTCGGTCTCCGGACCCTCGTGGTCCGCAGCCATCAGCGCACCTTGGTGGTGACCACGTTCAGAGAGTCCTTCGAGGCCGCCCGGCGCCTGTGCCTTGTCCTCGGGTCGAGCCGCGTCATGGCCGAGGCGATCGAGCGAAACCCCGAGCTGATCGCCGACCTCGACGACGATCACGCGCTCGCCCCGGCGCCGCGCGCCGAGTTGGTGAAAGATGCCATCGAGCGCCTGAACCGGCCTGGCGACGAGGGGCGCCGTCGGGCCCGTCTGGTCCGGCTCACCCAGGATCAGACGTTGCGCATCGCCACCCGCGATCTCCTCGACGTCGACGACATCGCCAGCACAGGAACGGCTCTCACCAACGTGGCCGAGGTCGTCCTCGAAGCGGCCGTGGACTACGTCTCCCCCGACATTGCCTTCTGTGTCGTGGGCATGGGCCGGCTCGGAGGGGCCGAGATGTCCTATGCCAGCGACCTCGACGTCCTTCTCGTCTTCGACGACCCCGCCCCCGGCGTCGACGACCGGGGAGAGCAAGCAGCCGAGGCCCTGCTGCGCTTCATTCACGGACCGAGTCCGTCACAACGCGTGGCCACCGTTGACCTCGGGTTACGTCCTGAAGGGGGCCAGGGCCGGCTGGCGCGCGACCTGCTCGGCTACCAGACCTATTTCGAGCGCTGGGCCCAGACCTGGGAGCGCCAGGCCCTGCTCCGGGCGCGCGTCGTAGCCGGCGACCGCGCCCTCGGTGAACGCTTCCTGGCCCTCGCCCACGGTTTCGTGTGGGAGCGCCCCCTCACCGAGGACGACGTGGCCGACATCCGCCGCATGAAGGCCCGCATCGAGCGCGAGCGCATTCCGCCGCGCGAGGACCCGCAGTTCCATCTCAAGCTCGGTCGGGGATCCCTTTCGGACATCGAATGGACGGCACAGCTGCTGCAGCTCCGTCACGGCGTCTCCGCCACAGGGACCATGGCGGCCCTCGACGCCCTCAGTGCCCAGGGAGCCCTGGCCGTGGCCGACGCCGACATACTGGGCCACGCCTACCGGTTCCTCGAGCACACCCGCAACCGTTGGCACCTCGTCGGCACCTTGCCCGGGGGTATCGCTCCCGGAGACTCCCTACCGACCGAAGCCCACCAACAGTCGCATCTGGCCCGCAGTCTGGGCACCTCCCCCGTAGCGCTGCGAGACCAGTACCGCAGGGTCACGCGCCGGGCCCGACGGGTGGTCGAGCGCCTCTTCTACGGCATCGAAGAGTTCTAAGGCCGAGTCACTGCCCGGGGCCGAGGTGGCTGCCACTTTGGCGGGCGCGTCCTACGCAGATGCCACTTATCGATCGGTCGTCAGCGACGCTCTACCCTCCCTACCTCCTTTGCAGACGATGCACCATCGGCGATGGCCACNNCCACCATGTAGGGGTGCCAACCGACGATGAGCAGGACAACGAACAGGATGTAAGGCACGTCGAAGACCACCCCTTCGCTCGTCGTGTCAAGGCGGCCAGGCTCGCCCCCGCGCAGGAGAAGCGATCCCGCCACCATGTCGGCCAGGGTGGCCGGCAGGGCGCCCTGGAGGACCCCGGCGCCGTTCACCACCCGGGGTGTGACCTCCATTTCCATGGCCAGGTCGGCCCCGTCCGTTGCTACTTCGCGCCCCTCGAGGGCCTCGAAGGCGTGGCCTCGGGCCAGCGGCGACATCAGGCTCGCATGGTCGGGCCCGTCGGAGCCGGGGGCGGCGGGGCCGGTCATGGTCGGTCAGCGGGGCTGTCCGACAACGCTTCGGGTCCGGAGCCCACCTCCCCATCACGACGGGCGATCACGTGCACATCAACCCCGCTGTCGGAGGCGAAGCGCAGCACCCGTTGCACCACCGAGCCCTTGGTCATTTCCTCCCAGCGGCTGCGTCGGCTCGAGCCGATCACGATCTGCGTCACCTGGTGCTCGCTGGCGAAATCGACCAGGGCCCGCGCCGGATCGTCACGGGTGATCTCGTGCCAGTGCGCTCCGAGATCGTCGGCCAATCGGTGCAGGGCGTCGAGCGAGGCGGCATCGCGCTGTCGGGATTGCTCGGCCGCGGTCACGTGCACGGCGTGGAGGTCGCCTTTCATGCGGGCCGACAGACGCGCCGCCCGGCGGATAACGGCATCGGTGCCGGGCGCGGCGGTGATGGCCACCATGATCCTCTCTGACGTATCCCACATCTCGTTCGGATGGCGATCACGGAGATAGGCCAACAGCTCCTCTTCCGTCTCGTCGGCGACGAAACGCAGAGCCAGCTCCCGCAGGGCCACCAGATTCTCAGTCCGGAAGAAGTGCGTCAGGGCGTCTTGGACCTTGGGCGGTGGATAGATGTTGCCGTGCATCATGCGCCGACGGAGCTGCTCGGGCGAGGAATCGATGAGCTCGAGCTGATCGGCCCGCCGCACGACCCAATCCGGCACCCGTTCGCGCACCCGTGTCCCTGTCATGCGCTCGACGGCGTCGGCGATACTCTCGAGATGCTGGACATTCACCGTCGTGATGACGTTGATCCCCGCCCCCAACAGCTCGATGACATCCTGCCACCGCTTCTCGTTGCGACCCGATCCGGGCACGTTGGTGTGCGCCAGCTCATCGACCAGCGCCACCTCGGGCCGGCGGGCGAGAACGGCGTCGAGATCCATCTCCTCGAAGTCGCTGTCCCGATAGGCGACGACTCTACGGGGGACGACCTCCAGGTCACGGATGAGCTCAGCCGTGCGAGGACGACCGTGGGTCTCGACGAAACCGATGACGACGTCGGCGCCCCGACGGTGCCGGCGCCAGCCCTCGTCGAGCATGGCGAAGGTCTTGCCCACTCCGGCCACGGCTCCCATGTAGATACGGAACCGGCCTGTCGGACTGACTTCGTCGGCCTCGAGATCGTCGGCCGTCGGTTCACGGGACATGACCATGTCCACATTGTGCCCGAGGACGGTGCCACGAGGTCCTCCGTCTATCGTGGCACTACGCGCAACGGTGCAAGTGAGGCCCCATGATCTCGGGACGACGGAGCTTGGCGGGTGCCGGTGCCGCCTTCGGGGCCGTGGCCNNACCGCCGCGCTCGTCCTCGTCGTCCCTGTTGTCATCGGCGTGGTTCTGGGCGGCTTCGTCTCCGGGGCCGTGGCCGCCATCGCCGGTTTCTTCGTCTACGACCTCGTCTTCATCCCCCCGTACGGCACCCTCACCGTCGGGGCGGCCGAGAACTGGGTGGCCCTCGGCGTCTACGTGGTGGTCATGCTGCTGGTGGCCCGCGTCGTGTCACGGCTCGACGAGGCGCGGTCCCAAGCCCACAGTCGCGAGACCGAGATCCGACGTCTCTTCGACCTGACGGAACTTCTCATCGGCGAGAAGCCCGTCCCCGAACTGCTGGCGCTCATCGTGTCCACCGTCCACGACGCCTTCGGGTTCGCCAGCGTCGCCCTGCTGCTTCCGTCGGGATCCCGTCTCGAGATCGCCGCCGAGGCCGGGNNTCGGCCACGGGGAGACCGATCGGGCTCCTCGGCATCAGAGGCCCTCTCCTCTCCCGTCACGACCGTGAGTTGCTCCTCACCTTCGCCAACCACATCGCGCTGACCGTGGAACGGGCTCAGCTGCGCGAACAGGCCCTGCGCGCCGAGGTCCTGGAGGAGATCGACCGCCTCCAGAAGACTCTGATGGGGGCCGTGTCGCACGACCTCCGCACACCTCTGGCCACCATCAAGATCTCGGCCTCGACGCTCGGCAATCCCGGGGCCGACATCGGCACGGAGGAGCGCCAGGAATTGCTGGCCCTGATCGACGACCAGGTCGACCGTCTCAACCGTCTGGTGACCAATCTCCTCGACGTGAGCCGGGTGCAGTCGGGGGCCTTCGAGCTACGCCGGGAGCCCATCGCCGTCGTCGACCTCGTCACCGAGGCCGTGAGGGGGCTCGGTCTCACTGGCCGCCCGGGAGGCGTCACCATGGACCTCGCCGAGGACCTCACCCTCGTCGACGTCGACCATCTCCTCATCGGCCAGGTCCTCACCAACCTGCTCGAGAACGCATGGCGTTATGCACCGGACGACACCCCCATCTCCGTGTCGGCGCGAAGCAGCGACGAAGGACACATCGAAGTAGCGGTGACCGACAGCGGTCCCGGCGTGCGTCCCGACGATCGGGCCATCATCTTTCAGATGTTCACGGGCCGCGGTTCGGCCGGGGGGTCGGGGGTCGGACTGTGGATCGCCAAGGCCTTCGTCGAAGCCCACGGCCAGGCCATCTGGGTGCAGGATACGGCCGGTCACGGCGCCCGTTTCTGCTTCACCCTTCCCGTCGCCCTCCAGCCGGCCACAGTGCCCTGATCCGTGGCACGCGTCCTCGCCGTCGACGATGACTCCGCCCTGCTGCGGGTTCTGCGCATCGGGCTCGTGGCCCTCGGCCATGAGGTCCTCACCGCCTCCACGGGCAGCCAGGGGATCTCCCAAGCAGCCGTCGGGGCACCCGACGTCATCGTCCTCGACCTGGGGCTGCCTGACATGGACGGGCTCGAAGTGTGCCGACGCATCAGACAGTGGAGCGCCGTCCCCATCATCGTGCTCTCGGCCGACGGGACCGAAGACCGCAAGATCGCCGCGCTCGACGGCGGCGCCGACGACTACATGACGAAACCCTTCGGCATGGGCGAGCTCGAGGCCCGCCTGCGCGTGGCCTTACGACACCGTCCGGCCGAGAACGGCCCCGACGAGCCCACGACGCTGGCCGTCGGACCACTCGCCCTCGATCTCGTACACCACGAGGGTCGCATGGACGGGCGCCCGCTGGAGCTCACCCCCCGCGAGTTCGCCTTCCTGGCCTACCTGGCCCGACACGCCGGCAAGGTATGCACCCACCGCATGATCCTCGAACACGTCTGGGGACCGCACTATGGCACCGAGAACCACTACCTCCGCGTCTACTCCTACCGCCTGCGACGCAAGTTGGGCGACCCCGACGGTCATTTCCTGCGCACCCTTCCCGGCGTGGGATACGAGCTGGTCGATGACGGTGCCTGACCGTGCCTCGCCAGACCAGACGGTGCGGTGGCTGACGATGCGGCCAGGATCTCCGGTGTATGCGCCTGTCGGCCAAACCGGGGACGTGGCAGTCTTGTCTGACACGGCGTAGCGACGCAGCTGCCGGGAGATACAGGGGGCTCGACCATGTATGACCTGGTCATTCGAGGTGGCACAGTCGTCGACGGGACCGGATCAGACGCCCGGACAGCCGACGTGGCCGTGGACGGCGGCCGCATCGTCGCCGTCGACGACCTCCACGGTGAGCGGGGGCGCGAGACCATCGAGGCCGACGGCCTGCTGGTGACGCCGGGGTGGGTGGACATCCACACGCACTACGACGGACAGGTCACGTGGGACGAGGTGCTCGCCCCGAGCAGTTGGCACGGCGTCACCACCCTGGTGACCGGCAACTGCGGCGTCGGCTTCGCTCCGGTGAGGCGCGACAAGCACGACTGGCTCATCGGTTTGATGGAAGGCGTGGAAGACATCCCCGGGACGGCTCTCTCCGAAGGCATCACCTGGGAGTGGGAGAGCTTCCCCGAATACCTCGACGCCCTCGACCGACGCCGGTGGACCGTTGACGTCGGTACCCAGGTGGCCCACGGCGCCGTGCGGGCCTATGTCATGGGTGACCGCGGCGCTCTCAACGAGCCCGCCACCGCCGACGACATCGAACAGATGAAAGCCATCGTGAAGGCCGCCGTGTCCGCCGGTGCCCTCGGTTTCTCCACCTCGCGCACGATCGCCCATCTGGCCATCGACGGCGAGCCGGTCCCGGGGACGTTCGCCGCCGAAGACGAGCTGTTCGGCATCGGCGCCGCCCTGGGTGAGCTCGGCGCCGGCATCTTCGAGCTGGCCCCGGCGGGGGTGGCCGGAGAGGACATCCTCAGTCCGGTCAAAGAGGTCGACTGGATGCGCCGTCTTTCGGCCGCCATCGGACGCCCGGTGACATTCGCCCTCCTCCAGGTGGCATCGGCGCCCGATCTGTGGCGCCAACTCCTCGACATCTCGCTCGAGGCCGTGGCCGACGGCGCCGACCTGTGGCCTCAGGTGGGGGCGCGCGCCACCGGCCTTCTCGCCGGGCACTTCACCACACTCTGCCTGTTCGAAAGCATCCCCGCCTACCAGGCCCTGAAGGCCAGAAACCTGACCGCACCCGAATTGGTCGCCGCTCTGCGCGATCCCGCCGTGCGTGACTCGATCGTGTCGTGGGAACCCGAACACGACGGCGCCGCCCGCATGGAGGACGCCTACCGCAACACCTTCATTCTCGGCACCCCGCCCGACTACGAGCCGGGACCCGAACGCTCCGTCACCCACATCGCCGCCACCACCGGACGGCGTCCCCTCGAGGTCGCCTACGACGCCATGCTCGAGGGCGAGGGACAGGGCCTTCTCTACATCCCCATCCTGAACTACGCCTCGGGGAGCCTGGAGCCGGCGCGCCAGATGTTGATGCACCCTCGCTCGGCGGCAGGACTCGGCGACGGAGGTGCCCACTGCGGCGTCATCTGCGACTCCTCCCAACCCACGTTCATGCTCACGCACTGGACACGGGACCGCACCCGCGGCGAGCGCCTGCCTCTGGAGATGATGGTGAAGAAGCAGACGCTCGACACCGCCTCGCTCTACGGACTGGGCGACCGCGGCACGCTGCAAGCGGGCAAGCTCGCCGACGTCAACATCATCGACTACGAACATCTGCAGCTCGGGAGCCCGAAGGTCGTCGCCGACCTTCCCGCCGGGGGCCGTCGCATCGTTCAGGACGCCACCGGCTACGTGGCCACCATCAAGTCGGGCGTCACGACCTTCGACAACGGAAAAGACACCGGGGAGCGCCCGGGCGTTCTGCTGCGCGGCGCCCGCTAGAGCGTCAACGGCCGCTCCACTTCGGTGGACGATGCTCGAGGAAGGCGGCAATGCCTTCGCCCGCGTCCTCGGAGGCCATGACGGCGGCCATGGCCTGATCCGACAGCGGCCAGGCATCGTCCTCGGTGGCGGCACATGACTCGAGCAACTGCAGGCTCTGGCGCACCGCCACCGGCGCGTTGGCGCAGATACGCCGGGCGAGATCCAAGGCCCCGTCGAGAGCGCCCCCCGGTTCGGTCACGGCGTTCACCAGGCCGTAGCGCTCGGCCCGGCCGGCGTCGATGGGGTCACCGGTGAGCACGATCTCCTTGGCCACGTTCAGGGGAAGAGCCCGGGCGGAGCGGAAGACTCCGCCATAGAGCGCCAGCAGTCCCCGTCTGACCTCAGGTAGTCCGAACGAGGCCGTGCTCGACGCCACCACCAGGTCGCAGGCGAGGACGATCTCCATGCCGCCACCGAGGGCCAGCCCCTCCACCGCCGCAATCAGCGGCTTCGATCGTCGCCGCCGGATGATCCCGTACGGGCCGCCGCGTTCGGTACCCGGGCCCGAACCGACGCGCAGGTCGGTCCCGGCGCAGAAGATGGTGGTCCCGCCCGTGAGTATGCCCACCCACAACCCGTCATCGTCTTCAAGCTCGTTGAGAGCGCTGTCGATGCCGAGGGCCATCTCCTCGTTGATGGCGTTGCGTTTCTCCTCCCGTCGCAAAGCGATGAGGAGAACGCGGCCACGGCGTGTGCACTCAACGGGCAAGACATTCTCCGTCCATGCGTGCTGAGCATACGACGGCGACACGAGCACCCGGCCTGGCGGCGCGAAAGCCCTCTGTTACTCTCGGAAAGTGCGCAGGTGCCCGCCGCTCGTCGTTGCCGTCGCCCTCGCCGTCACCGCCTTGGGCGCCACCGCGTGTGGCTCGACATCGGCGGCGGCGCCCACCCGTCCGAAGACGACGGTGCCCCTGCCGGCGGGTCCCGTGCCGTCGGAGATCGCCAAGATGGTGTGTCAGAACAAGGCGCAGGGCGAACTGGCCGAGGTGCTCGGTGTCCAGGCGGTCGTCCAGACACCCACCTGGATCGATCACCTCTACTCCTGCCGGTACCAATACCCGAACGGGTCGATGGTGCTGTCGGTCAAGGAGTTGTCGAGCTGGGCCCAGACGAAGGGCTACTTCGCCATGCTCGGACGCCAGCTGGGAGACACCGGCAAACTGGGCAACCTGGGGCAGGGTGCGTTCACCACCAGCAACGGCTCGGTTGTCGTCCGCAAGGACTGGAAGGTGTTGCTCGTCGATATCACCGCACTACCGCCGCAATTCGGTGTGCCCCCCACGACCAAAGCCGACATCGCCGACAGCGTGTCGGACGTGATCCTCGGATGTTGGGCCGGGGACTGAGACGGCCCCGTTCGGGCCTGACCTCAAAAGCGGCGCGTGAGGCTCAGGCGGTCGACTGCAAGATGGCCAGGCACATCTCGTCGGAGGAGCCGTCGCCCCAGGTGACGTAGCGCGGCGGGAGCTTCCTCAGCTGCGGGAGCTCCTGGCGCAGGACGGGGTTGTAGGTGCAGGTGACCTGGACCGAGTCCCCCGGCTTGGTGGCCACCGGCTTGGGCAGCGTGAACGACCGTTGATAGTCGAAGTTGTAACTGGTGTCGTTGAGCAGGGTCTGCGCCTGAGGTGTCCCCGGGTCGAGCACGATCGTCATGGCCTGCCCGAGCAGGTGCATGTGGGGTGTCACCCGGACGATGTGCCCGGCGCCGATGGGCCAGGTGCAGCTCGTCGTGTCACCACCGGGGGGATCGGTCACGCTGCGCCCGCAGAAGTGCTCGAGGAAGTCCACGAAAGTGATGGCGCTCTGCCCGAATCGTTGGCCCGTGTTCGCCAGGGAGGCGGCCCGGTTGCACAGGGGGCCGGTCACTCCGGCCGGACACGGGATGTCCGGGGGAGCCGGGAGCAGGTTCAGGTGCAGCGGCTTCAGAGGTGTCGAGGCGGGCACGGTCACGAGCGTCAGCTTGGCCCGTACCGGAGCGTCACCCTGGAGGAGGTTGTAATGGATCTGCTCGATCACGAGGCTGCCTTTGGGGAACACCACACCCGTCCCCTTCGGCTCCACATCCTTGCCATGTCCCGGCGCCCACGCCGTCAGCCACGGTGTGTTCGAGACCTGGGCGAACGACGAACCCGGGAGCGGTGACTCACCGAAACAGGTCCAGCCCTTGCCGTTCTTGTCGTCGGCCACGGCCAGCTTGGCCAGATCGGGCGGAACCAGGAAGAAGATGGCGTGATGGACCTCGATCCCCTCGGGATAGAAGTGGCTCCCCACGATGAAGGAGTTCTGCTTGACGTGGGGATTGACCAACGTGCAGTGGTAGTCGTCGGTGGCACCCGGGGGGGCGATGGGTTTGTAGGCCAGCACCGGTCGCATGGTGATGGTGGTGACCTTGGGCGCCACGGCCGTGGCCGAGGACCCAACGGCCACCAGTCCCCCGATAACAATGGCAACTGTCGCCAACAACCAGGCGACGCCGAGGCGCGCAGAACGTGGGATCCCCATGGGAAAAAGGTAGTCCCTTTCGGCGTCAGCCGCCGGTTCAGGCCGCCATCGGCCCCCACGTACGACACCAGTGCCCACCACGACCCCTCGTCGATCCACCTGCAATGTAAAGGACCCTGCCCCACCGGTAGTCTGAAATGCCAGCGTGCGAGACACCCTCCACCTGGAGGCGCATTCCACCAGAAACCGTGGGGGCATGGCGACGATGAGTGAAGCGATGGGGTTCATCGACGCATCCTCCCGACCGAGAAGTGCACTGGCCGTCGACTGGCGGGCTCCCGACCGGCGACGGATGCTCCAACTGGTCCTGGCCACGGTCTGGCTGGTCGACGCCGTGCTGCAGTTCCAACCCTTCATGTTCACGAAGGCCTTCGGGAACCAGATGATCACGGCCAACGCCGCCGGGAATCCGACCCCGCTGGCCCACCAGATCACCTGGGCCGGGCGCGCCATCGGGCATCACGCCATGGTCTCCAACACCGCCTTCGGCCTCATCCAGCTGGTCATCGCGCTCGGTATCGCCTGGCGTCCGACGGTCAAGATCGCTCTGGCCACATCGGTCGCCTGGGCGCTCAGTGTCTGGTGGATCGGCGAAGGACTCGGGCGCGTTCTCACCCCCACGGCCAGCCCCCTCACCGGCGCCCCCGGTGCCGTGATCCTCTACGCGTTGTTGGCCATCCTCCTGTGGCCCACCGAGCGGGATGCGTCGACGGAGCCATTCGTGGCCGCCCGTCCGCTCGGAGCGCCTGTGGCGCGGGCCTTGTGGCTCGCCCTGTGGGGAAGCCTGTCCTACTACGCGCTCCTGGCCGCCAACCGCTCGCCGCAGGGACTGCACGACTTGATCAAGGCCATGGCCGTCGGGCAGCCCCACTGGTTGTCATCCCTCGACAACTCGGCCGCCACGCTGGTGGCGCACCGGGGCCTCGAGTTCTCGATCGTGCTCGCCATCGTCCTCGGCGTGATCGCCCTCGGCCCCTTCCTCTCGGTGACCGCTGCCCGCGCCACCATCGTCGCCGCCGTGGTCCTGTCCGCTGTCTTGTGGGTCGTGGGCCAGGGATTCGGCGACGTCTTCTCGGGCTCCGGAACCGACCCCAACAGCGGGCCCCTCCTGATGCTGGTGGCCGCCGCCTTCTGGCCGAGGCGGGTCCGAGCCCCCGCCGCCGCCGTCTCTGAGCCGGGGGCGGATCTGTCGCGCCCTCTCAGCCTGAGCGGGACGTAAGTCGTGCTGCAACCCACCTGGCTCGTCGACACCCTGGCGGGCATCATGCTCGTCACAGCGCTGTACTGCGTGACCCGACTGGTGGCGGCGAGGGTGTGGAGGCGGACGCTGCACCGTGACACCAACCTGGCCCACATGGCCGACGGCGCGGCCATGGCCGGGATGCTCGACGGGGCGCTCAAGACGCTTCCGAGCGGCGCCTGGGAAGTCGTGTTCAGCTTCTTGACCCTCTGGTTCGCCACGCGTGGCGCGCTGTTCGTCTGGCGCCACGGGATCGGGGCCGCCGACAGCGACCACGTGCACCACGTGACCCACTATCTGTCCCACCTGGCCATGGCCGGGGCCATGCTGTACATGTTCGTGGAGGCGTCGCCGTCGCCCCCCGGCTCGGCCACGCGAAGCATGGTGGCCATGGGCGGTGCCGGAGCAACGTCGAACCTGACAGGGCTGACTCTGCTCCTCGTCGTCGTCCTGTTCGCCTCCGCCGTGTGGCACGCCGACGGCTTGACCAGATACACGGTGGTCCGGCCCACACTCGTCGGCGCCGTCACCTCCGGCGCCGCCTTCGGAGCCTCGACAGGAGCCGACGACGAGAGGACCGCCCCCGGGGTCGATACCGACGTGAGCGCTCACGATCCGGCCGGAGCCGATCCGTCGCGGTTGCTGGCCCCCCGGCTCGAGATGGCCTGCCACATCGCGCTGTGCATCACGATGGGCTACATGCTGATCCTGATGCTCTAATTACTTCTGCAACTACTTCTGGCCTGACTACTTCACCGGGCGGGTCACGCTGAACGGCACCGTACGGCCATTGATCGACGCCGTCATCGAGAATCTCCAGGTCCCGGGGCCGAGCGTCGGGTAGGCGACGAAGTGTCCCGGACTGAGGCGCAACTGGCGCACCAACTGGGGAGCGCCACCGGCGAGTGACGTCGTGACCCGCATCGAACTGGCGGCGTCCTGGCCCACACTCAGGCCGTCGAGGATCACGTGGAGCTGGTTCACGCCGGGGTGTCCGGGATAGAGGTAGACCTCGGCACTCCCGCCGCCTGCCAGGGCCACGTTCGAAATGGGGACCGGGAGCGCCGGCAAGAGGGACTGGCCGCGCGCCGGCGACACCACCTGACCGATGACCGTGGACCCGGCGAACAGCACGACCGGGAGGGCCACCCACAGGGCGAAGCCCCGCGCCCCGCGCATCACCCGCGGGGGCTGCACCTGGTCGAGTCCGCTGCGTCCCAACCGCATGAGCCGGAGGCTGTTGAGCACGACGATCAGACTCGACAGGCCCATGGCCAAGGCGGCCACCAGCGGGTCGAGGAGACCGACGGCGGCCAGGGGCAGCGCCGAGATGTTGTACCCCATGGCCCAACCGAAGTTCTGCACGATGACAGCCAGGGTCGACCGCGCCATGCCGATGGCGGCCGGCACCCCGTGGAGATCGTCACCGAGGAGGGCCACGTCGCTGTTGGCCAGGGCCGCTTCGGTCCCGCTGCCGATGGCACAAGCGACGTCGGCCGTGGCCAGGGCCGGGGCGTCGTTGATCCCGTCGCCCACCATCAGGACGTGACGCGAGCCCGCCTGCAGTGCCCGCAAGGCGTCGACCTTGGCCGCCGGGCTCAGGGCGCTCTGCTCGTCGTCGACACCCAGTGCCACGGCCACTGTGTGCACCGCCGGCTCGCTGTCACCACTCAGGATCGTCGTCCGCAAGCCCATGGCACGCAGTTGGGCGACGGCGGCGGCCGCCTCGGTGCGCATCGGGGTGGTGACGGCGATGGCCCCCACCACCGCGGCGTCGCGCTCGACGACGACGACTGTCTCGCCCCGGCCTTCGCAGGCGGCCACACCGTCGGCCAGCTCCGCCGGCAGGTCCGATCCGGTGAGTCGGATCACCCTGATCCGGTGACCCCCGACCATCCCCTCGACCCCCGTACCTGGGAGGATCGTGGCCTCCTCGACCCGGTCACGAGGCGGATAGGCAGCCCGTATGGCCGAGGCGATGGGGTGGTCGCTCTCGGCCTCCACGGCGGCCGCCAGGGCCATCACCTCGTCTTCGCTGCTGCCGGCGGCGACCAGCACCTTGGTGACGCGGGCGAAGCGCTCGGTCAGGGTTCCCGTCTTGTCGAAGACGACCGTGTCCACCTGGGCCAGGCGCTCGAGCCCCTCCCCGCTGCGGATGAGGATGCCGAGGG
>PKWD01000410.1 GCA_003131945.1 Acidimicrobiaceae bacterium | reverse complement strand
CAAGATTGCCCGTTACACCGCAGCCGGACTCGATTGTGTGGTGGAAACCTCGATGGCGAATCCCAGCGATGTGGCGTTTGGAGGGTCGGACCTTGACCGCCTGTTCGTCACCTCGATCGCTCTCAATTTGGGGGAGGACGCGCCACCGGCAACCGAGGCCGGATGGGTGCTTGCCGTGGATGGACTCGGCGTCACCGGCCGACCTGAGGCTCGTTTTCGCCTCGAGTAGCCGAGCGAAGGACGAACCGTGAGGGCGAGCCCGATGAGAGGAGGCTCTTCGGCAACCGTAGTCACCCGACTCGAACGTGCGTCACTCCATGGCCGATTTATCTTCGAGCATGACCGACCGAAAACTTCGGCCTTGCGTAATACAGCGTGGCCTCGCTCATCAACCGAGCGCCGAGACCGGGCCATCACCGGCAATCCCGCACGGGGGTCGTGNNCCCTTCGTTGCCGTTACCAACAGGGTGTTACCCCCTGGGGCGGCAGCCCAAAGGATCTGGCACCGAGGACACCCAGGATCCGAGATGTTCGACCCGGTCGAGTGAGTCCGAGCTATTCAGCCAGTTCGGGCTTTTAGTCTGGCCAGCTATGAGGCACATGTGCCGTAGCCACGGCTTTGCCCACGTGCCCCGCATCCGCTCCCAAACGAGGGCCCGTCTTTGTTCCCGTTAGTGGTGTCCGGACGTAAGTAAAAGATAGAGGTCCAGGAATGCGAAGGCACTCGTGGCCACGATCACGACTTGCACGATCCACGCTGACGCCCGATTGGGAGTGGTCGGGACGTCTCTGCCGTTCATGACGGCGCCATTGGCGGTCACCAACCTGACGGCGGCCGGCCCTCGCCCTTGCGCCGTCGCGCCATGCGGCTTCCCGGAGATCACTTGGTGCTGTGCCATCTCAGCCGCCCAACAGCACGGGGTCGGCGTCGGTTTCCGTCACCGGGACCGACTCGTCGTATCCCTCACCGCTATCACCAAGCCGCCTGAGTGCGGCTCGTTCCCACAGGTTGAGCACATGACGACCGAGGACGAGAAGGGTCAAGGCGAGCACCATGAGCCAATCGACGCCCCCCAATCGACGGCCGAGTAGAAGCTCGACCGAAGTCACGGCCAACACGGCGAGTACGGGAACGTACGGCGCCAACAGTGACAGAGTCGTCACCCGTAGTTCCGCCGCCTCGGTGGACGGCGCATAGACGGCCCGCAACGCTCCCAGACCGATCAGGAGATACCCGGCGACCCAGCCCGTGTCCAAAAATGATCCAATGCCGTAGTTGTTCACCTCGGTCAGGTACGAAAAGGCGCTGTCGGCGACGGCGAAGGCGACGATACCGGCCATGACCAGAACCAGGCTCGCCCGTCCCCGTTGCCCGGCCCGGGCGAAGAGGATGATGACGAGCGACACCATGACCACGTCGCTCGCCGGGTAGGCAAGGGACAGGATCTGTTTGAGCACGCCGCCGTGGTGGGCGTCGTACAAAGGACCGAGGACCGTCGCCCAGCTGGCGAAGAGAATCGACCCGGCGATGATGCAGCCGTCGAGGATGCCCAGGACGCGGTCGGCGGCCCGTTGAGGAGAACTGGGAAAGAGCAAGAGACCGGCCACGGCCAGGGGAACGGCGGAGAGGAACCCGACGTCGGCGAACGAAGGAAACGGCACCTGCACGCCCAGAATGAGGTCGTAATACGTCCACGCTGCTTCTCCCGCCGCCCACGCGAAGGCCGATGCACCGAGGAGCACCCAACAGGACCGGCCTGACGACACACGAACCGCCGCCACACAACAGGCGAAGACGGCGGCCAGGGCGGCGACAAGCTCACCGACATCGTCCACTCCGTCGGTGAGCCGTGGGCCACCGATCGCCACAATCATCCAGAGCAGAAACGCGACAGTTGCCAGCCCGGCAATCAGCGCCCAGGCGAGGAAGTGTCGAGTCTGCTTATCGAGCGGGGGCATTCAGGATACCGACGGCAGATGGGAATGCTCTTCGAGAGACTTGATCAACTTGTGTGACGACCCCCGAGATTGACGCCGATCCGGGAAGGTCATCGGGGAGGGTGATGGAAGGTACCGCCGTACGTTGGCACACCATGACCCGGACAGTGGATCGACACGGCGAACGCCAGAAGTATGATCAGTGCTGTCGTAATCGTCGCCCGGTGACGTTCGATGAAGCGGTGTGTCATGAGCCCAGCAGATTGAGTGAAAGTTGCGACGCCACGTGCCGGGGCGTCAAGTGCCGGATTCAATGGTTCCATAAGCTCAACATCGGCCTGACGCGGCAATAGCTGTAGGAGCTGGCTCCCATGGCCTCGTAGAGACGCCTACCGCCAGCATTCGACGCGCCCGAGCTGGATGTGCCCGGTACCGACTGGCCGGAGGGTCGGACTGGCGACGGGGTTAGGGCTCTGATTGGTATTCGGGGTTAGATGCGTGGCCCTGTTTTCCTCTGCGTCCTGCAGATTGCACTGGATTCGAGGGCCGGGCCACCGGGTGGACCCGCCCGGGATCACCGTCGCTGAGCAATACAGTACGGCCCCGATCATCAGCTGAGCGGCGGGAGATAGCGCATCACCGGCAATACCGCTAGGTCTGCGGCTGACGGTCTAAGCATGTGACGGCGTGATGTCGGGCGGTGGTTCGATGCGCTGGGGAATCGAACGGATGGAGCGAAGAGTCGGCCGACCGGGCTCCGTGACCTGAACCTCGGGCGCCGGCACGACGCTCTATGGCAGGCTGCCTCCGTGGGAACGAGCGCACCGTCGGGAACCGTGAGGTTCCTGTTCACCGATATCAAGGGGTCGACCCGACTCGGGATTCTTCCCCCGATGCGGTGCGAGTCCTTGTAACAATCATGGACAATGACGTGGTCATCCGCCGCCTCAGGTCCATACCGAGACGAGCAGTCGATCGGCGCTTCAAAGTCTGAGCTGAAGAGGACACGAGCCGCCGCCTGAGGTGCTGATCAGTTGCCCTCGCCGCCTAACGGCGAACCGCGAGGTCCGACGGCGCTACTGTGACCGGCCATGGTTCAACCGGTTTCTCACGCCGTCGATCCTCGAGACGAGGGGCGGCACCCCCCAGGAACGGAACAGCTGTGGAGTGAGTCGTACTACGCCGACTTCGTGTCCGAGGACGGTGAACTGGCGGGCTACCTCCGCCTCGGCCTTTACCCGAACCTGGGTGTGTCGTGGTGGACCGTGATGATCGTGACGCCGGGCCAACCCCTCGTGGCGTGGACCGACTACGAGCTTCCAGTGCCTGGTGAAGGGGCCCTACGGCTACGTGCGCGAGGTGTCGAGCTCGTATGCGACACGACCAAGCCTCTCGAAGAGTTGACGGTCCGGGGCAGCGGCATCGGAGCGGTGCACGGTCGACCCGAAGCCATCTACGAGGGTCGGACTGGTCAGCCCATAGCCCTGTCCATCGACCTTACGTGGCGGACGGACGGCTCGCCGTACCACTACGCGCTGACCACCCGATACGAAGTGCCGTGCATGGTCGCCGGTCAACTCCGGCTCGGCGACCAGGAGATCGCCGTCGCCGGCCCCGGCCAGCGTGATCATTCCTGGGGGGTACGCGACTGGTGGTCGCTCGGCTGGTGCTGGGCATCGGTTCGACTCGACGACGGAACGAGGATCCACATCACCGACGTTCGCTTCCCGAATCGACCCGCACTCGGCTATGTCCAATCAGCTGGAAGGGTTGAACCGGTGTCGACCCTCGTGGTCAGCGAGGAACTCGGTGAACACGGATTTCCTCGTTCGGCACGCATCGAACTGGAGCCCGGGGGGCTCGAACTCACCGTTTACCCGTTGGCCTTTGGGCCGCTGCTCTTGCAAGCCCCCGATCGGCGGGTCAGCCGGTTCCCGCGGGCCGTGGCTCGGTATGAGGCCGCTGATGGACGATCGGGGCTGGGGTGGATCGAGTGGAATCAACCGCCGCAGTCCGATTAGAGGGCGACCCAGGCAGCGCCGACCCGCTCGGATTACACAAGATATGCCGCGCCCTGGCTTCGCACCCAGGGAGATTCCGGGCATCCGGGATGTGTCCGGTAACCCAGCTCTAAGAGCNNAGCCGACAGCGCAGTATTCGCGGCTCGGAGCGATTGCGCGAAGCTCCGTCCGAGCGGCCCCCCCCCACAGGTTTACGCAAGCCGGCAATATGCGCTGGCCGAGGCTTCGCGACTCTCCCAGTCAGCGCCTAGCCGCCAACGGCGCACTATCCGCTGCTTGAGACGCCGTCATCCTTCTCACCTCCGCGTCAGCGCCATCCAATCAGTCCGCATTGTCGTCTCCCAGATGCTTGGTAATTATGGTTCCCACTGCCGATATCGCCGACGTGTGGCCTGTAACCGCCTGGACGAACAACTCCTTGTGCAGCGTGTAGAGCGACGCGTCAGTGACCGCGGTCACCGTTGCCTGTCGGGGAACGTCACGGATTAGAGCTATCTCACCGAAGCCGTCACCTCGCGAGACCACCTGTAGGAGCTGACCATCGCGCGAAATAGCCAGTTCGCCCGCCGCAACGGCGTAGTAGCAATCGCCGCGCTCGCCCTCCTTGATCACGACCGTTCCTTGCGACACAGTGAGCGGCTCGAGGTCCCGCGCTACACCCTCAAGCGAAGGCGCCGGAAGAGCGGCAAAGATCGAGATCGAGCGCAACAGTTGGATCTCCACCTGAGGCACTGTCGCAGAAGAGTCGATCTTCTGGAGCTGGCGCCACAGTCCAGCAAGGAGGAAAAGGGCCACGACTGCAGGGGCGAAAAGTGCTGCCTTCAGACCACCGATTGCGATCGCGACACGAACCAGGACGGCACCCAGGGCGAGGCCGAAGTCCATGAGGGATTCCAGGATCGAGAAAAGCCCGGCGATCGCGTCAGAGGGAGCCGAACGTTGCAGGAGGGTCCGACCGGTGATATCGAATACGGCGCCCGTCAAACCCACAGTGCCGATGAGAAGGACGGCGGGTGCCGTCCTGGGGAACGCACCGATCAAAGCGAGCGCCACCACCGCCATCGAAAGGGTAACGGTGAGCGTATGTGCCAGATGGCGTCGACCCACGAGAAAGGCCGTGACGAACCCAGCGAGCAGCGCTCCTGCGCCCAGTGCGGAGTTCAGGAATCCCGGGCCGCCCGGCCCCATGTGTAGGTATTTCACGGCGAGGATGACGCAGAGCAGGTCGAGGGCACCGATGAGCACGAAATAGAAGGTGTGCAGCGTAAGGAGAACCCTCATCTGCGGGTTGCGCATGGTCACCAACAGATTGGAACGTGCGCCCGTTCGGATGGAGGCCAGAGCTCGCCCGATCCCTGACATCAGACCGCCAGCAGAGCGGCCCCCTTCTCCGCCACTCTCCGCGTCCTCTGGGACGACTTCGGACGAAACGGCGGCAGCGGGTCCGGCCACGCGCGCCACCAGAAATGTAGAGATGGCCGTCATGCCCGCCAGTGCCGCTATCGCAAGCCCTGGCCCCCGCCACGTAAGGAGGATACCGACCACTGCAGGGCCGACCAGGGCGGCGGCTGCGTCTGTCCAGCCGGTCATCACGTTGGCTGCGGTCAGCTCATCAGGCGTTCGAACGATGGCGGGAAGGAGGGCGGCTTGTGGCGGTCGTGTCACCGTGAAGCTGAGCGACGTGAGCGGTGCCAGGGCAAACACGACGAGCGCGGGTGCACCGAGACCGATGGCGACGGCCACAGCTCCCATCGACACCGCCTGCAGCCCATAGCCCACGCACAGTACGCGGCTCGGACGCCGACGATCGGCAAGAGCGCCCAGGAAGGGGCCAAGGGCGATGCACGGGATGAGCTGAACCAGCACCATCAGCGTGCTCGCGCTCGGTCCGCCATGACCGAAGGCAAAGACCAACAGGGTTATCCAGACACCGAACTCAGCGGCCCCAAACAATGCGTAGGCGAAACCGACTCTGCGAAGCACGGGGTTTTCGAATGCTGCCCGGAACACCGATAAGATGGTACGAAACCGCAGGAACATCGAGCACTCCTGGCTTTCAGAATCCAGCCGGCCAAGTGGGTCTCCTCGACGACACACGGTCCGTGCCGAACAGTACCCAAAATCTCACCCGTGAGTGCCGGCTGCGTGACCAAGCGAACTACTCGTGTGCCCATCCTCTATGTGTAGATATGCCGAGGAGTACGTTCAGGCCAAAGGACACCCGTCCGGGATCGCCGTCGCCGAGTGTTTGCGCCTGGTCCGGTCGGTCAGGGTTTTTCCGCACCCCTTACCACTCCCGCAGTTGCGCGTGCCCACCCCCGCACCTGGGCCTAACACTGAGTGTGAATATCGGGCGACTAGGTCCCGGCCCCCGCTGTCGTCCTTTCAGCCAAGACTGTGACCGTTCCGGCGGCCGGAGACCAAAGTCGGCGAACCGGCGCAATTCCTAAGCGGCCGAGAGCCTGACTTTCCGGTGCGACTGGCGGAGACGGTCAGCCAGAACGGCAAACGTGGCTGTGAGCACTGCGACGGCGATCAGGGCGATCTGCCATCCGGCCATGCCGCCGGTGACGACGTTGTGGACCACGGTGGGATTGGATTGGGGTGACAGGCCCGACCCTGATCCGCCCGGAGGGGGCATGACCCTGGCGAATGCCGACGGAGCAAAGAGAACCAAGCTGAACAGACTGCAGGCGGCGGCGATCACGACGCTCCCTGCACGGCGGACGAACTGGATGTGGCTCATGACGACCTCCTACACGTTGTTACAAATCCCTTCGAAAGTATGAACGAGGCCCCCTGCGATCGACTATCCGACGATTTACGGATACCCAGGTCATGCCCTTGGGCGTAAAGTGAGCCCCAGGGGAAGGGGGTGTCATGGTCACCCGAGTGATGCCGAGCGATCGGGACCTGCGAGCTTTGGCCGGGATCGTCACCCAGGAACGTCCCAACCTAGCTGAAGCCGGGCTGCCGTTTTCACTGCTCTCCGACCTGGCAGCCCAGATCGCTTGCGATTACGTGCTCTTCGAGGGCTACGACATCGAGCGACAAACATACTGGTTGGCCCAACAAGTACCCGATGATTACTACCAAGAACCCGACTCCGCGTCTGACAAGGGATCGCACCGGGCCCTCTGGGAGCACTTCTGGGACTGCAGGTTCTGCAGCTACCCCGATCGTACCGGCGACCTGCGGAGCGTCTTCCAGGTCACGGACTTCTACTCAGTGCGTGAGTGGCATTCCACGGGCATGTATTCCGACGTTGCTCGGCCACAAGGCTTCGAACATCTCATGGAGGTGGTTCTTCCCGAGCCGCCGGGACCCGAAGCGGGACCCGGACGTGTCGCTCGCCTCTTCCTTGTTCGAGGCCCCGGCACCGAGTTCTCAGAGCGCGATCGAGCACTGCTCACGCTGCTGCGCCCCCACCTCCACGAGGCGTACCTCGATGCCGAACGACGTCGCCATCCTGTGCCCGATCTCACCCCCCGGCAGTGGGACCTGATGCGTCTGATCGCAGCCGGGCGCACCAACATCCAGATTGCCCGTCAGCTCGGCCTGTCCGAGGGAACGGTGCGCACACACCTGGAGAACATCTACGGCAGACTGGATGTGTCGAACCGCACTGCCGCAGTGATGCGTGCCTTTCCTGAGAAGATTGCTTAAATCCTCCATCCAGAGGCGATAGTCCTCGGCATCGTGTTGAGCGCATCTAACACGCGAAGTCCCGGGATTATCGACCCCGCTCGACAGGTGCCGTTAGCGAGTGGAAAGCAGTGGCCACCTATTTACTAGCCGACCGCACGATATCGCCCCTTTACTAGCCGACCGCACGATGTCGCTCCGAGCTTCTCGGATCGAAGCAAATGTGGGGCACCTATGGAAGTCCCTTCGTGGCCGCTGGGAGATCCATATTGGCGATTCACACTCCCGGGATTTGAGGTCTATCTCAACGAGACTTGGGCTCACCGGAAAAACGGCGCCGACAACCCCGGATCGCCCTCTGGCACCAAAAGGGAATCTGATGTCAGGCAATCTCGACGATTGCCGGTGCGAAGCGTCCAGTCCCCTTCACCGGCGTGGACGCCATGGACGCAACCCATCATCCAACCCGCAATGTCAGCGATACGAGCGGGAAACAGCGGTACTGATGGAAAACGTCTCTGGACGTAATCGCAGGTGAACGCACCAGAACCGACTCGGTGGACTCACCGGCAACGGCCTCTTAATCGGCAGGTTTCGGGTTCGAATCCCGAGGGGCGCACTCAAGGTCAGGTGCATTTTGCCTGTTCATTCGGCATTTTTCTGTGAACAACGACATACCGGGAAGCACTCCGAAAAGCCTCGATCCAGTCCGTCATAGGTCGGGCCTGGACCGGAGGCAACGAACAATCCGGTGCCGGGAAATCCAATCGTTCGATCGGCGGTCGCTCCACCCCGCTCGAGCTGCGGCTCACGCATGTGTGCAAGTCTCCGCACCCGCGTCGACGGCTATGCGATCTCTACAACGGTACGGCCCAATGTACGCCGTGCCTCGTGTTCGTCGAGAGCGGCACCTGCTTCCTCCATGGCGACGCGCCGTCCGATCGACGGCCTGATGCTGCCCTCGGACACCATACGTAGGAGTTCGGTGTGGACCTCGTCGGCTACCTCACGCCCGAAGGGGTTGAAGCCGAACCGACGCATGCCGGGATCTATGCGCGCCACCCAGGCCAACATGACACAGACGATGTCGATGTTGCCGATGCAGGCCATGCGTAGCGGTCGGCCCGTCATGCCGTAACCGGTGTCGTCGGCGAACCCGACGGCCAGGTAGCGCCCGCCCCGTGCCGTGCAGCGCCAAGAGCGCTCGGTGAAATCCCCTCCAGTCAGGTCGTAGACGACGTCGGCCCCCACGTCGTCTGTCGCCACCAGGACCGATTCAACGAAATCCTCAGTGGTGTGGTCGATAACCAGATCGGCACCAAGAGAGGCGCAGAGCTCGCCCTTCGCCCGTCCACCCGCTACCGCGATGACCCGAGCTCCGACGGCCTTGCCCAATTGGATTCCCGCACTGCCCAGGCCACTGGCCGCCGCATGCACAACGAGCGTCTCACCGGCACGGAGTTGGCCTCGGCGGAACAACGCCAGGTGCGACGCGTGGAAGCTGAGCACGAAGGCGGCCCCCTCGGCGTCGTCAAATTGTTCGGGGGCCTCGAAGGTCGAGACGGCATCGGCGATGGCGTATTCGGCCAGCCCTCCGAGCGCGTTCTTGGTGATGGCGACGACGCGTTTACCCAACCAGACTTCGGCTCCTTCACCGGTGGCGTCGACCACGCCGCAGACGTCCATGCCCAGCGTGAAGGGTGGCGGGGTCGGCACGGTCACCGAGGTGCCTCGACATCGGTTTATGTCATTGAAATTCAATGACGCCGCGCCGACCTTCACCCTCACCTCTCCGGGCCCCGGGTCGGGTCGGTCGATCTTTTGCACCGACAAGACGTCTCCTGGCCGACCATGTTCGGTCACCTGCAAAGCCTTCATAGTGGCTCCCCGTCCGATCTGTGAGACAAGAGCGACCTAGTGTCTCACTTTCCCTGTACCTCCCGAGTCGCCGAAGAACCGGCTGGTTTGTCCAACGTCAAAGCGGCGGGAGAGCCGCATGCCCACGACGGGCACGGCGAGCACCAGGCACCCGCTTCGTGGCCCTCAATCGGAATCAATGGTCAGGGAGAAAGGCTGGAACACCACGGACTTCGTCCTGCCGGTTCCGAACCTGGCCTTGATCGTGAATTGGTACGTGCCCGCGGTCTGGGGAGTCCCAGAGATGGTGGCTGTGCCGTCGTCATTGTTGACGAAGCTCATGTGTTTCGGCAGCTTGCCCTTCTTCGTGATTGAGGGCACGGGGCTACCCATCGTGGTCACGGCGAATGAGAAGGGCGATCCGGTGCTCGCCGTGGCGCTGTTCGCGCTGGTGATGACCGGAGGCGGTGCTCCCACGCTGAACTTCTGTTTGAGCTGGGGGGCTGCGCTGTAGTTCGTATCGCCGGCCTGGTTGGCGTCAATCGTGCATCTGCCTGCACCGATGAGGCTGACGACATCGCCGGAGATCGAGCACACCGACGACGCCGACGGGTCGACCGAGAACACGACCGGATTCACCGATCCGCCGCCCGTCGCCGAGACGGTATAGGGGGGGTCGCCCACCATCGCATGCGATGGTGGAGTCGAGGTAAAGGTGATCGCCTGAGGCGTCAACAGCGGCCCGGCCGTGATCCGACCGATCGAATTGTTTCCAAAGTTGGTGAACCACAGCGCCCCGTCGGGCCCGGCCGTGATTCCATCTGGACCGGAGATGGTCGAGTTGGTGTAGTTGGTCACCACTCCTGCCGTGGTGATCCGACCGATCGAATTGT
>PKWD01000199.1 GCA_003131945.1 Acidimicrobiaceae bacterium | reverse complement strand
GACGGCGGGGTGTTCGCCTTCGGCGACGCCTTGTTCCATGGCTCGCTGCCGGGCTTGGGCGCCCATGTGAGCAACGTCGTGGGGATCTCCGCCACACCGAGCGGCAAGGGCTACTGGCTCGCCGGTGCCGACGGCGGGGTGTTCAACTTCGGAGATGCCACGTTCGACAAGTCTCTTCCGGGATTGGGCGTCACGGTCAAAAACATCATCGGCCTGGCCAGTACCTGACGGTTCCCGAAAAGGCGCGTCTATGGATCTCCATACAGGAAGTCACTGATCCGCCTGGTGTCCTCCCGGGACGATCGACGTACAGATGCAACGCACCCTCGGGGGCGCGGTGGCGACTGCCGCCAACCCTGAGGTGGGGCTCGATCGACCCCGGCGGGACGGGGGGAGCGAAGCGGGCTATCGGTCCTCAGATCTTGCGGGCGATGGCCTGCACGCGAGCGGGCCAGCGGTGGCGAGGACCGCAGATGCCGGCCTTGCCCACGCGGCCGGCAATGGCGGGGACAGAGCCGTCGGCCGCCAGGCGCTTCAACGCTCTTTCGACGGTGTGACGGGCGTCGATGAAGAGCAGTCCGATGGGCTTGCCTTTGTAGGTGTGAGCCGCCTCGACTGAATCGGCGATGCGGATCTCGACCCGGCCATCGACACCGACCTCCGCCATGTTGCGCAGGAAATGCTTCGACGGGTCCGGGGATCCGACACTGTGCTTGGGCTGGAGCCGGCCCATGGTGTGGGGGGCGATGGCGTGCACGGTGGGACGAGGTCCCGCTCCCAGGCCAATGGCGGACCCGGCGGTGCCGACCGAGGAAGGTCCAGGTGACCGGGCGGGGTGCCTCGACTACGTTAGGGAGTCGAGAACGGGTCGGCTGTCGTTGGGGGGTTGCGATGCCAGACATTGCCGGTGGAGTCGTCGCCATCGGGTTTCTGATTCTCTGGATCTACTGCATCTACGACGTCATCACGACCGACAATGCGATCATCCGCCACCTTCCGAAGGTGGTGTGGCTCATCGTCGTCATCCTCTTGGCCGACATCGGTTCCATCCTCTGGTTGGCGCTCGGTCGGCCGCCGATCTGGACCCGCCAGGTCCACGACCCGAAGCGTTACGGATCGAACCGGCTCCGCCCGTTTCCTGCGTCGGGGGCGCCGATGCCGACGGTCCGTTCCCTGGACGACGGATCACTCGACCATCTGAGCCCCATCGTCCGGCACCGCGAAGAGCAGACCCGACTGCATATGTGGGAGGCACAGCTGAAGCGGCGCGAAGAGGAGATCCGGAGGCGTGAGCTCGGCGGAGGGTCCGGCTCGTAGTTGAGCCCTCGTGGACCGGGCCCGTCGTTCAGGCGGGCGGGCGCCGGGCATGGGCGTCGAGCAACACGGCCAGAGACGCGGTGATGCGCTCGGCCGTGGGCATGTGGAGCGATTCATCGGGACCGTGGGCGTTGGACCCGGGCCCGAGGACACCGGTGGCCAGGATCTGCGCCTCGGGGAAGCGGGCCGCCAGCCAGCCCATGAAGGGGATGGTCCCCCCTTCGCCGACCTGGGCGGAGGGCTGCCCGAAACAGGCCATGGAGGCGTCGTCGAGGGCGGCGGCGAGCCAGGGTGTGAATGGGGGGGCGGCCCAGCCGCCGGCCGCTTCCACATGTGACCACTCCACGGCGGCGCCATGGGGAGGGTCGGTGGTGAGCGCCCGCCTGACGGCATCGGCAGCNNGGTGGGATCCGGATAGCCAGCTTCAGCGCGGTGGACGGGCGCAGCACGTTGCCGGCCTCCGCCACGGGGGGCAGGCCGGCGGCGCCCACGACCGCCAGCGAGCCCAGCCAGGCGCTACGCATGGCCCGCTCGGCCGGGTCGGCACCTTGGAGGACGAGCCCGTCGACCACGGGGAAGGGCGCCGCATCGGGGCCTTCCTCGACCCGGGCTCCGGCCAGGGCGTCGGCCAGGGCGTCGGCCGCCGCTTTGGCCCCCGGTGGGGGATCGGCCCGCAGCTCGGGCAGGAGCATGTCGCCGGTGGCGGCGTCCTCGATGCGGTCGAGGAGCGAGCGGGCGATGCGGAAAGAGGACGGGACGACGGCACCGGCCAAGCCGCTGTGGACCCCGTGCTCGAGCACCCGGACGGTGAGGGTCCCTCCGATGACACCGCGCAGAGAGGTCGTGATCCAGAGCCGGTCGTAGGTCGGGCTGCTCGAGTCGAGAGCCACCACCATGTCGGGCACGCCCATCCGGTCGTCGAGATGAGCGAGGACGTCGGGCAGGTGGGGGCTCCCGCTTTCCTCGGAGCCTTCGGCCATCACGACACAGCGGCCGTGGCGGCCGCCGGCGGCGATCAGACACTCGAGGGCCAGCAGCGCCGACGGCAGGGCGTAGCCGTCGTCAGCCACGCCGCGGGCGTAGAGGCGGTCGCCTTCGATGACCGGGGTCCACGGACCGCGGCCTTTGCTCCACCCCTCGAAGGGTGGTTGCTTGTCGTAGTGGCCGTAGACGAGCACGGTGCCGTGCACTTCGGGATGGCTGGCCGGCACGTCCACCAGAACGGTCGAGGTGAGTCCGGGGATGCGCACCACCTCGACGACGGCGCCGGGGATTGCCCGGGCGCGCGCCCAGGCGGCGAAGAGGTCGGCGGCCGCCTCCATGTGGCCGGCCGATTCCCATTGGGCGTCATAGGCCGGGGACTGGTTGGGGATCCGGGCGTACGTCTCGAGGAGGGGCAGGACGTCGGTGGGCCACCGCCTCTGTGAGTGGATCAAGGCGTCGTGAGGTTGGAATCCGAGAGACATGACGAAACCCTAGATGTCGTCGCTGTACGCCGAAGGGCTCGCCCGCCAGTGACCGGCGACGCCGGTGGGTGGGCGCTCAGGCGGGGACGTGAGAAGCAGGAGCCACGTCGGCCCACCGATGGCCGCAGTCGCGGCAGTGATGGGTGGGCTCGACACCGGTCGTCTGATCGATGGCGATCGGTGTTCGGTCACCGCGCTCGGCGGCGCGGAAGGGGCGATCGACGGGCAGGCGGTCCATGACGGGAACGACGTGGTGACCGCCGCAGGCCCGGCAGGTCAGGTGCACCGACAGGGGCCGCTCGCGGCCGGGGGGTCCTCCGTCGAGAAGCAGTGCGAATCGACAGGCCATCTGTCAATCTTGCCCCGCTCGTTTCAACAGCTGATCCACGGCGCATCAATCCCTCGCCAACGAGGATTCGATCCTCGGGCCAGGCCCGGTTGGGCTAAGAAGAGGAGACGGTGAGCGAGAGGGTGGCCGTGGCCGTCATATGGTGATGCTTGGTCGAGTCATGGACCCGTAGGGTCAGGGGGAAGGTACCGGTCGATCCCTTCTTCAAGCCGGGTACTCCGGTCAGGAATCCCGACCGCGACATCGTCAACCCCCTGGGGAGCGGTGTCGACTTCGACCACCTGTAGGGACCGGTACCTCCGGCTGCTTGCAGCTGGAATTCATAGTAGGTGGCGCGCTGCGCGGTGGGAAGGCTGGTGGTGGACACGTAGAACCCGGTGAGCATGAACTCAGACGTCGAGGTGGCCGTCCCTCCGGGGGTGGTCACGGCGATCGGCCCCTGATCGTCACCGAGCGGAACGGTCACTGTGATCTGGGAGTCGGTATCCGCGGTGATGGTCGCCGCGTTGAAGTTGAATGTCACGGCGCTGGCACCGGTGAGGTTCGATCCGTTGATGGTGACGGTGGCCCCGACGGGGGCCGAGGTGGGGGTGAAGGAAGTGATGGTGGGGGCAGGGGAGAACGCCCCCGCGCCAGGCACGGCGACAAAAGCCACCGTGGCAGCGGCCGTGACTGCGGCGCCGATGATGGCGACGGTGCGCAATGAATGAAACATGGTCCGGTCCTCCGCCTGCTGGCCCCTCCAACCGGTGTCGCTACCAGGATAGTCGCTACTTCAACGCTCTACGAGCCCGGTCACACCGGATAAGCGTTCGATACCACGAGACGTGGCGAAGAGATGGCGTAGAGCAGAAAGGAGGCACCTCGTGGTGCTCTTCCCGTCATATTTGGGGGCCAAACCTGTGAGTTGGGCGGAAGTAGACGGGGTCATGGTCCCTATTTGACGTTGAACCATCACTGTGAGTCGTGATCCATTCACCCGACCAGGAATGAGACATGAACTCACACACGAACCCCAANNGCGCCCGACGCCGGCGTTTCCGGCCCTTCTTGCAGGGCTCGCTCGCTGCCGTCGTGGCCGTGCTCGGGGTGGGGTTCTTCGCCTCGGCCGCGTCCGCTCACAGCAACAACGTGACCGGGGTGGCCTCGTGCCCGTCAGGAGCCACGCAGACCATCACGTGGACGATCGCCAATGACTGGCCCCTGACCGAGACGGCGAGCGCCTTCTCGAGCTCGGCCGCCGGCGCCACCTTTTCGGTGTCGTCGGTCCCCATCGCCCTCACGGCGACGGGCACCCCCCCGGCCAGCTACAGCACCGGCACGGTGATCGAGACCCTGCCGGCGACGGTCACCGGCGTGGTCAGCTTCACCGAGACCGGCACCTGGTCCGACGCAGTGACCCAGACCCTCACGACCAACGCCACCCTGGCCGGGAACTGCACGGGGCCTGACGTCTCAGTGGTCAAGTCGGTGTCCCCGGGCACCGTGGCGGCGGGGTCCTCGACCCCGGTCGTCTACACGCTGGCCGTCACCAACTCCAAGCAGCTGCCGACGACATTGCCGGTCACGGTGACCGACATCGTCCCCACCGGTCTGACCTATGTGGCCGGTTCGGCCACCTGTGGATCGACGCCGTCGTGCTCGGCCAGCGAGCTGAGCGGGACGGTGACCTTCACCATTCAGGCACCGATCTACGGTGGCGTCACCGACAACGTGTCCTTCTCGGCCACGGCCGACAACACCGACCCGGTGGAGACGATCGACAACACGGCCACCTACACGGGCCAATGCACCCCGACGGCTCCGGCCACGACGTGCTCGACCAACACCGTGCCGGTCAAAGTCACGAACCCGAGCCTCACCGTGGTCAAGTCGGCCAACACCGGGGCCGTGACCGCCGGTCAGGCCGCTCCGGTGGTCTACACCTTGCTGGTGAGCAACCCGACCCTCCCGACCTCGCCGTCCACCCAGTCGGACGTCACGGTGACCGATGTGGTGCCGAGCGGTCTCACCTACGTATCGGAGTCTTGCGGTGCTCTCACCACGTCGGGCACCCTGAGCTCTCCGAGCTGCAATGCCAGCTACGACTCGGTGACCCAGACGGTCAGCTACACACTCGGGTTCCCCATCGCCGCCGGTACCAGCTACCCGCTGACCTTCACGGCCACGGTGAACGCCAGTGACACGACCACCATCTTGAACACCGGCCACTGGACCGGTCCGGGATGCCCGACCAACACGCCGGCCCCGGGCTGCGCCACCAACACCGTGCCCATCACGGTGGCCAACTTCTCGGTGTCCAAGTCCGACAGCGCCGGTTCGAGCTCGGTCAACCCCGGCCAGGTCGTGAGCTACACGCTGACGGCCACCAACTCGGGCAGTGGTCCCGGATCGATCACGGTGAACGACGGCGCACCGACGGGGACGACGCTCACCACTCCGGCTCCGGCCTGCCCGGCCGGCACCTCGGCCACGTGCACGGTCACGGTCACCGGCTCCTCCATCGCCTGGGTCATCACCAACATGCCCGGCAACAGCAGCGACGCCCTGACGTTCGCCGTCACGGTGAACAGCGGAACCGGAGGCACCACCATCAACAACACGGGTACCTACACGGAGCCCGGGTGCACAACGGCCGGTGGGTGCAGCACCAACACCACCCACAACCCCGTACCGCCGCCCACCACGCCGGGCGGTCCCACCACGACCACCACGGTGCCGACCCCGACCACGACCCCGACCACCACGCCGGCCACACCGGTTCCGTCGGTGAAGACGGAGTCGACCGGGGGCGTCATTACCGGTGCCTCGAGCGTGCACACCGGTGAGCCGTGGGCCGGTTCGACCCCGTACGTCCTGGCCGTCCTGGCCTTCGGGGTGTCGCTCCTGAGCCTCGGCCAGGTCCGGCGCCGGCGTGCCATTCGGAAGCCGACGGCGTAACGCCGACAGTCCTAGCGGGCCCGGGCCCCCGGTGACGCCATCACGGTCACCGACGGCGACGGGTCCGGAACATCTCGATGCCGACGACGGCGATACCTCGCAAGGGGTATCGCCGTCGGGCGCGTCGGGGCTCAGGGTGGTAGCAACGTAGGGACCGAACCCGTTGTCTTCTGTCTGGAGGAACCATGACCATCGCTGTCGGTGACCGCATCCCGGATGTGGAGTTGTGGAAGGTGACCGAGGAAGGTTTCGCCGGCGTACGGTCGGGAACGGTACTCGGGGAAGGAAAGGTCGTTCTCTTCGCCGTGCCCGGCGCGTTCACACCGACATGCTCGGACTACCACCTGCCCGGTTTCGTCATCAGGGCCGATGAGATCCGGGCCAAAGGCGTCGACACCATCGCCTGCATCTCGGTGAACGACCCTTTCGTGATGGGGGCCTGGGCCCGGGATCAGAAGGTGCCGGACGCGGTCGTGATGTTGGCCGACGGTAACGGTGCGTTCACCAAAGCCGTGGGCCTGGAGATGGACGGCAGTGCTGTGGGCCTCGGGGCGNNGGCGGTAATCGAGGACGGCATCGTGACGGGGCTCTTCGTCGAGCCCGAACGGGGTCTCACGGTCAGCTCGGCGGAATCGATCCTGAGCGCTCTGTAGGACGCCCCTTGCGTGAGGAAACAGGCCGACTGCCAGCACTCAGGTCACCTAATCAAGGGGCCGCAGGTCACGCACAGTGAGGCGGCCTGAAAAAGGTCGCCTCAGGGCCCACGGGCGGTGGTTTTCGGAGAGGGACGGTTCAAGCCAGGCGGGCGGGGTGCCGAAGCTCAGGTATGAGCATTCTTACCGCCTCCGAATCAGGCGTCTCCGATGACCTCGTTCTCATCCAGGAACTGGCTCGTCGTCCCAACTGGCAGATCCACGCCGCCTGTCGCGACGAGTCGGTCGACCTGTTCATCACCGACGGCGGCGGACCGTCGGCCCGGGCCAAGCAACTGTGCGCCCGGTGCCCGGTGCGGCTCCACTGCCTGCGCTACGCCCTGGCCGATCCCGACCTCGTCGGGTACTGGGGTGGAACGAGCGAGCGGGAACGTCGCCGGCTGCGCAAGGCCACGCGCCGTGCGCGCGCCGAGAGCCTGGCCGCTCCCTGAGCGGCACCTTCTCACTCTCCTCACCCACCTTCTCACGCGCTCGCCCCCTCACCGGCTCACGCATTGCTNNCATTGCTCATGGCGGAGCTGAGGCGGCCTCACACTCCTCTAACACCGTCGTCATTGCGCCGTCACGGCCCCGGGTAAGTATGGACGAAGCGTCTCCGGGCGCTTGGTATTCCAGACCACCTGGGAGGGCGGACATGACAAGGATCGGAAAGCTCGCCGTCGGCAGCCTCGTCGGCGTCGCACTCACGCTGGGAATGAGTGGCGTCGCCGTCGCTGCGCCGGTGTCGTCGACGACGACCGGCTCGACGTCAACCACGACGGGCTCGACGCCCACGACGACGCCGTCGCAGACCGGCAAATCGAAGCCGCAGGCCCTGACGGGACGTGAGATCTGGCGGATCGTGCGTCCGCATCACGCCATTGATTGTGCGCATGCCAGCGCCCAGCTGAAGAGGGTGCAAAGGGCCGATGCGGCCGCCGCCAAGCGCCTGGGCCGCTGGCAGGCGAAGAACGGTGTCGACCAGAAGAGCCAGGGCACGCACGCGGCCAGGCTCTTAAAGCAGTCCACCGGCAAGGTCAAGGGTTTCCAAAAACTTGAGCAGGACGGGCAGGCACTCATGGCGCGGATTGACGCTAAGTGTGGTGTGAGCAGCTCGAGCAAATAATCAGGGGATAATCCCTGCAGTTTGATCCCGGGCACTCCCGGACACCCGGTGACTCACCGTGAACTTCGGGTCTGACCTCTTAGGTGAGGCGCTGTTCGCGCCGAAGTCAAGGGGGTGGGGAACGAT
>PKWD01000381.1:684-3932 GCA_003131945.1 Acidimicrobiaceae bacterium | reverse complement strand
ATCTCACTCAGACGGCTGCGCCCGGCGATCTCGCCATGGGCATCGAGGACCCGGCCGATGGCGTCGCCGTGCCAGTGCTCCTCGTAATTCCAACAAGTGAGGAATGCCGTCACGTTCGGGTCACGGTGCGCCCGGGTGACGAGCATGTCGCGCAGGTAGCAGACCGTATGGCCCTCGACGTNNGATCGAGATCGTCGAACTGGAGTCGTGCTGAGCGCCGGACGAGGGTGTCGGTATCGATGCTCACGTCAGTTCTCCGGAACAGGTGACAAAGCGGATGTCTTCGCCGGCGGAGGGTACTCAAAGGGCCCGGTCACGGGCTTGATGCACGGGCGGCGGTGACCTCTCACATGGCTCTCTTCGGCGCGGACCCGAATCCTGGATGACACCGGCCCCGCCCGAACGCCCGCAGGACCGCTCCCCCATCCCTCGGATAACCCAGGGGAGGGCCTCGGGAGGCGGTTACCGTGGCTCATGATCCGTCGACGGGGCGCCCGGACAGGCCCACCAGCGCCTGTACCCGTCATCCGGCACCCCGGCCCGCACCGAAGACCACGTCGCGATGGTTGATTTCCAGACAGCGAGTGACGCCGCCATCGTCGTAGGCATCGCCCGCTGTCAGGAGCCGGCACTGGCCGAGGCCTATCGTCGTCATGGTGGGTCTGTCCATACCCTGGCCCGGCGGGTCCTCCGCTCCACCACCCTGGCCGACGAGGTCACCCAGGAGGTCTTCGTCGAGCTATGGCGAGCGCCCGAGCGCTTCGATCCCGGCCGGGGTGCGCTGCGCACCTTCCTCATGACCAAGGCCCATAGTCGCTCCGTGGACGTCCTTCGGTCCGAGTCGGCCCGGCGGGTTCGAGAGGAGCGCACGGTGCGCGAGACGGCCGCCGCCGGGTACGACATCGAGCATCACGCCTGGGATCTGGCCGTCGCCGACCAGGTCAAGGAGGCCGTCGGCACCCTGCCAGCCGACGAGCGCACGGCCATCGAAATGGCGTATTTCGGCGGACACACCTACCGGGAGGTCGCGTCATTGTTGGGCGAACCCGAGGGGACCGTGAAGAGCCGAATACGGAGCGGGCTCAAGCGCCTGCGAGCCTTGATGGTCCAGCACGGGGTAGAGACGGCGTGGACAGAGCCATGAACCACAACGAGATCGCCGAGCTCCTCGGCGCCTACGCCCTTGACGCCGTGGATGCCGACGAGGCGGCCATGATCCAGGCCCATATAGACGACTGCCCGCGCTGCGCGGCCGAACTGGCCCAGCATCACGAGGTGGCCGCCCTACTGGCCAACGCCGGGAGCGACGCCTCGGTCGAGTTGTGGGACCAGATCGCGGCGCGCATCGACCCCCCGGGCGAACCCCCGGCGGCCGCCACCGTCCTCGACGCCGCCTTGGCCGGCGCTCTCCCCCGCCGGACGTCCCAGCGCCGCCGCCGCGTTCGGTGGTCGGCCACGGCCACTGTCGGCGCCGTGGCCGCCGCCGTCATCGCCCTGCTGGCACTCCAGGTGGGCCATCTCGACAACCAGGTCAACCAGCCCCGGGTGTCGGCCGCCGCCCAAGCCGCTCTGCGCAACCCTCAAGCCCACACCGTGACCCTGGCCAGCACGTCGCACCCGGGGACCAAGGCCGCCGTCATCGCCGTCCTACCGTCGGGAACGGGCTACATGATCAACAGCGCACTTCATCCCCTGGCCCCTGACGAGACGTACCAACTGTGGGGTGTGGAACGGGGACGGACGATCTCGCTCGGGCTGCTCGGCAATCATCCGACCGACGTCGCCTTCGCCGAGGGGAACGGGACCCCCATTACCGCCTACGCCGTCACCGCCGAGCACGCGGGAGGCGTCGTGTCGTCCACGCACGCCCCCGTGGCCCAGAGCGGACCGCTGCGCGTCTGATCAGATCAGCGTCCGATCGTTTCATAGCGAATCCGCAAACTCTGACAACAGTGCCGGATACCCGGGCTGTCGTCTCGACTGGACGCCAGCAGTCGGGCGCCAAGCATTTCGGCCGCAGCAACTGCCTCAGAACCAAGGGTGGAGAGTCCTGACTCCGAAGACGCCAGCACGCCCATCCGCCAAGCCAACTGACGCATGGGAATGACGGCGATGTCGTCGGGCAACCTGACCAGCGCAGCCACCAGGGCTTCACGCTCAGCCGGACCCANNCCCCAAGGAGAGCCCCGCCACTCGTTCGTGCGGCGCTCTTGCACAATCTGGCGTACCAAAGGTTGGTCGTGGCCAATGGCTCACTGCTCACCCCGGCGCGCAGCGTGTGGTCTGGCCCGGTCATCCAGTCACGAAGAAGATGATCGTCGAGCAGGACTGTCACCGGCTGACCAGATCGGGGTCCTCCTCACCGGCCACCGCGGCGTAGTGGGATTCAGCCGGTAGCAACTCGTCGAGAAGTCGCCCGGCGTAGCCCGCGGGGAGGGTGAGCACGCCGAAACCTAGGTCGAGAACCTCGACATGGCCACCCTTATCGAGGTTCCACCGATGTCGAACCGCCGCCGGCAGAGACATCTGTCCCGAAGAGGACACCTTGAACGTCTCAGTCTGAGCCACTCCCCCACCCCACTTGGTAAGTTTGTCTTTTTACCAAGTATAGCCCGCCGCTCCCCTCACGCCACCGGTGAAGACCGGAATACGACCGCCCGGGGCGTGAGCCTCACCCGGCGGCGATGTGGCGCTCGAACCACTCGAGAGTCCTGCTCCATCCGTCACGGGCCGACGCCTCGTGGTACGAGTCGGGCCGGGCGTCACAGTGAAAGCCGTGACCGGCGCCGGCGTAGCGGACGATCTCCGTGGGCACCGACGCTTTGGCCGCTGCCGTTCGCAGCGCCTCCACCTGATCGACGGGGATCCCTTGGTCCTCGTCGCCGAAGAGGCCGAATTCGTCGTCGAACGCGCTCATGAGCGTCCGCCAGGTACGCTCACAGCGCTACTCCTTCTTACCCTTGGGCGCCCGTTTGGTCTCCGAAATGAACCCGCGCTCCACGAGCCCGAGCTCCGCGAACAAACGACGCACCGGATCCGAAGGCTGCGCGCCCTTGGCGAGCCACTGCTTCGCCTTCTCCTGATCCACGACGAGCGTCTTCGGCTCCGTGCGCGGATTGTAATGACCGAGAATCTCGAGAAAACGCCCATCCCGCGGCGACTTCGCATCCGCCACCACAAAACGATACGTCGGTTGTTTCTTGGCGCCCATGCGCCGCAATCTGATCTTAACCATGTCGACTTTCTAG
>PKWD01000381.1:0-679 GCA_003131945.1 Acidimicrobiaceae bacterium | reverse complement strand
GCCAGGATGGCGAGAGCGACGAAGCAACCGAGTGTGGTTCTGCTTAGGAGAAGCAGAACCACACGTCCCCGGCAACGCAGTGTGCCGCACCGGCATCACCGCCCCAACCCCATAGGCAGCTTAGGGAAACGCCCCTTCTTCATACCACCGAGCGACTTCATCATCTGCCGCGAAGACTCGAACTGCTTCACGAGCCGATTGACGTCGGCAACCTGCGTCCCGCTACCGAGGGAGATGCGCTTGCGCCGCGAGCCGTTGAGAATCTCCGGTCGTTCGCGCTCGCGCTTGGTCATCGAGCAGATGATTGCCTCGACCCGAGAGACGTCTTTCTCGTCGATGCTGATGTCTTTCGGCAGCGCCTTCGAGAGCCCGGGGATCATCTTCATGATGTCCGTCATCGAGCCCATCTTGCGCACCTGCCGCAGCTGATCGAGGAAATCGTCGAGCGTGAACTGCGACTTGCGCAGCTTCTTGGCGAGGTCTTCGGCCTGCTGCTCGGAGTAAACGCTCTGCGTTTTCTCGATGAGGGTGAGGACGTCGCCCATCCCGAGGATGCGCGAGGCGAGCCGGTCCGGATAGAACTGTTCGAGCGCCGTGATCTTCTCGCCGACGCCGACGAACTTGATCGGTGCGCCGGTGACGCGGTGGATCGAGAGCGCCGCGCCGCCGCGGGCATCGC
>PKWD01000475.1 GCA_003131945.1 Acidimicrobiaceae bacterium | reverse complement strand
CTGCTGCTGGCCCGTCTCGACCAGGGCCGTCCTCTCGAACAGTTCACCGTCGACCTCGGTGCCTTGGTGCACGACGCCGTCGAGGCCGCCCGGGCGGTGGACCCCGACCGCCCGATCTCGCTCGCCGTCTTCGGCACGGTGCTCGTCGAAGGTGACGCGGCCCGTCTGCGCCAGGTGCTCGACAATCTGTTGCGCAACGCCTTGGTCCACACGCCGCCGGGCACAGCCGNNCGCCCCAGGCCGTCACTACCGTGGCCGACGAGGGTCCGGGGCTGGCCCCCGATCAGGCGGCACGCCTGTTCGACCGCTTCTACCGGGGGAGCGAAGCGCGCACCGGCGACGGGACCGGCCTCGGGTTGTCGATCGTGGCCGCCCTGGCGGCCGCCCACGGGGGCCGGGCACTCGTGCACAGTGCGCCGGGCGAGGGCACCGTCTTCACCGTCGAGCTGCCGGCGACCGGGGTCGCAAGCGAGGGCGGTGGCTCCGGACCAGGGCAACCGGGGGCGCCCATTTCGGTGGCGTCGACCACCGCCGCACCGGTGGACGCTTCGGTGGACGCTTCAAGGACACCGGCTCACGATGTGGTGGATCATGGGCCGCGACCTGTTCGTCACTGATCAGGGGCGGGGGCCCTGCGTCCTCGCCGTGCACGGCCAGCCCGGTCTGGCCAGCGACTGGGACTCGGTGCTGTCCCGGCTCGCCGATGACCACCGGGTGCTGGCGGTCGACCGTCCCGGGTACGGGCGCACCGGCGGTGATGCCGTCGGCATGGCCGCCAACGCCGAGATGCTGGCCGACATGCTCGTCGACCGGGGGGCGGCGCCGGTCACAGTGGTCGGCCACAGCTACGGCGGGGGCATCGCCATCCTGCTCGCCGCGCTGCGGCCCGAGGTGGTGTCCGGCCTGGTGCTCGTGGGGTCGGTGGGGCGGACGGACAGCCTCAACCTGGTGGACCGTGTGCTAGCTCTGCCATGGGCCGGGGAGGCACTCACGGCCGCCGGACTCCTGACCCTGGGGAGGGTCCTGTCCCCGCTGCGGGGCCTGGCGGGCCACGTCCCCGGTCGCCGATTGGCGTGGTTGGAGGCGAGCCTCCCGGACCGGCGCTTTGTCGAGGCGGCCTCTGGCTTCGAGCGCCAGATCTGGCGCAGCTTCGTCTTCGAGCAGCGGGCGCTCGTGCGCGAGATCGGGGACGTCGAGGCGGCCCTGTCCCGGGTGCGGGTGCCCACGGTCGTCATCTCCGGAACCTGGGATCTCGTCGTTCCGGCGTCGGTGGCCGCCTCGCTGGCGGCGGCTGTCCCCGGCGCCCAACTCGTGATCGTGGCCCGGACCGGACACTTCGTGCCCCGTGACGCGCCCGGTGTGGTGGCCCGCGCCGTGCGGACGGTGGAGGCGGGGTCGCTGGCCGTGGACGAGCTCGATCCTGACGTCGGGGGCAGGGCCGACGAAGCCTGAGCGTGACCGAATCGAGCGCTGGCCCCCCGGGTGAGAAACTGGCGGCCATGGCCATCGACTTCACGTTTCCCCCCGAAGTGGAAGACGCCCGCCAACGCATGCGGGCCTTCGTCGACGAGGACATCCGACCTACCGAGGAGCGTCTGGTATCCGACGCCGCCGGCCGGGCCGACTGGCGAACCGAACTCGAACGGCTTCGGTCCCAGGCCCGAGAGCTCGATCTGTGGATGCCGCACATGCCCCGGGAGTGGGGCGGCGTGGGCTACGGCCCCACCGCCTTGGCGGGGGTGTCGGCCGAGGCGGCCAAGACCCGGTTCGGGTCATACATCGTGAACTGCTACGCCCCCGATGAAGGCAACATGCATACGCTGTTGCACTTCGGGACCGACGAGCAGAAGAACCGGTACCTGAAGCCCATGTGCGACGGCACCATGCGGTCGTGCTTCGCCATGACCGAGCCCGAAGTAGCCGGGTCCGATCCCACTCTGATGCAGACGCGGGCCGAGCCGCACGGCGACGAATGGGTCATCAACGGGCACAAATGGTTCATCAGCGGCGCCCGCGGTGCGCAGTTCGCCATCCTGCTGGCGCGCACTGAAGACAACCCTGAGGTCCCGCAAGCGGCCACGTCGGCTTTCATCGTCGACGTGCCGACCGAGGGATGGGAGCTCGTGCGCGACGTCGAGACCATGTCGGGCAGCCACAACCACTGCGAGATCCGCATCACCGACCTGCGTGTGCCGGCGGCCAACCTGCTCGGCGGGCGGGGCCAGGGCCACCGCCTGGGCCAGAAGCGCCTGGGGCCTGCCCGCTTGGCGCACTGCATGCGCTGGCTGGGCCAGATCGAGATGGCGCTCGACATGATGGTGGCGCGCTCCATCGAGCGTTACTCGCACGGGTCGTATCTCTCGGAGAAGCAGGGGATCCAGTGGCTCATCAGCGAATCGGCCATCGAGCTCTACCAGGCCAAGCTCATGGTGCTGCATGCCGCGTACCTGATCGAGTGCGACCTGCCTTTCACCACCGAGGTGTCGATGGCCAAGCACCACGTGGCCAACACCCTGTGGCGGGTCATCGACCGCGCCGTCCAGGTGCACGGGGCCCTCGGGTATTCGAAGGACTCACCCCTGGCCGACATGCTGATGCAGGCCCGCTGGAGCCGCTTCGCCGACGGTGCCGACGAGATCCACAAATGGCGCGTGGCCGAGGCCGCCATCACGGCCTATCGCGAACACGGCTCCACGAAGACGGCGACCGGGAACCTGCCCCTTTAGCCGACCCCTCGAGACGCTCGGTCCTACCAGTAGTAGCGGTAGACGACCTCGGCGGCGCAGCTCGGCTTGTCGGCATCCTCGGTGGCCAAGGTCACCTCCAAGATGACCTGCACCCCGCCCTCGACGTTCTCGACCGAACCGACCGACGCACCCAGCCGTAGCTTGGCCCCGACTTTCACGGGTGCGGGAAAGCGCACCTTGTTGCATCCGTAGTTGACGCCGAAGGTCATCCCCTCGACTTCGAGCACCTCATGGATCAGCCCCGGAATGAGCGACAGGGTCAGGTAGCCGTGGGCGATGGGTCCGCCGAACGGCCCGCGGGCGGCGCGCTCGGGGTCTACATGGATCCACTGGTGGTCATCGGTGGCATCGGCGAAGAGATTCACCCGGGCCTGATCGACGACCAGCCAGTCGGACCAGCCGAGATGTTGTCCGGACAGGGCGTGGAACTCGTCGGGGCTGCGAACTGTGGTGGCCATCTCTCGACCTTAATCAGTGGAACCAGATGCGCTCGTACTCGCGGCTCTGGGTGTGCAGGAACAGACCCAGCAGTACGGCGGCGAAGAGCAAGGCGAGAATGAATCCGAATCCGCCGCCGAGCAGGAGCAGGAGGTCGACGAGGACGTTCAGTCCGGCCAAGCCGACTCCGAGGCGGTAGCCCCAGCGTTTTTCGTTGGCCACGCCGTAGCCCGCCGCCCCGAGTGCCAGCGGGACGACCTCGAGTGCTCCTGCGCCGGCCAGGAGCCCGATGACCCCGAAGACGGCTGTCAGGTAGCAGAGCATCACCGCACCCTGAAGGGTCTGTGGCTGTGATCCGTCGAACCAGCGGCGACCGTCGGCCATCGCCCCATTCTTGCAGGTCGCTTCGGACCTGATGACGTCGCCCGACCGCCGCCCAGGGGTCCGGTCCGTCCAACTGAAGAGCGGGCCGGCCGCGCTTTACGACGGCGTGGGTCTCAGCGTGTCGGTGCCTTGGGTGGGCATGACCTGGGGATTCGGTACCGGGTACGGCGCCGTGGTGGGATTCTCTTCGATCAACTGCTGGGACGTGCATTCGCCTTCGATGGGCGGCAAATGAGATGTTGTTGGAGGTCGCCGGCAGCCCCGTCGGTGGGCTGGTCACAGGTGAGTTTCAACGTCACCACCAGCAGGGGGACCCGGACGCCGAGGCCTACGGGTCCGGCGATCCCCCGGCGTCGGCCGGGAGCGGACTGACGCTCACGTACTCACCGGCGGTAACGGCGGGTGCCGTCGGCGGCGAGACGTGGTCGAACCAACCATCGTTCTCGTCCATGATGAACAGCACCGTGCTGGCCCACACCTCCGGGTTGGCCAGCAATGCCGTCAATACCTGATCGGTGTGCCACATGCCCAGGGCCGGGGGCACCGCCGGGTGCTCGTCGTACCCGGCGGCGGGAGTGAGCCAGGAGACGGCGGGCAGTTTCCATGCTTGATGTCGGCGGCGAAGTTGTCCGGACCCTTGGTACCGAAGGCGTTGACGACGTTCGGGCCGTAGTACCCGAAGGCTCGCTTGTCGAGCTTCGGGTGCACCTTCTTCTGAGACTGCTCGAAGTACATCAAGATGTTCTTGCCCAGCGTCATCGAGAACCCGGAACCGGGTACGTAGTCGAAGCCGTCGGGGTTATACACCTTCCACGCCACGCCGGCCTCGTTGAGCACCTCGGGCATCGTCTTCCACCAGCAGGTGAACTTGACGCTCTCACTGGAGTTGGTGACGAGGATTGGTCCTCCGTTGGTGCCGGCTGGAATCGAGCGTGCCTGTCATCTGCATCATGCGATTTGGATGGTCGGTCCGAGCGCCGAGCAGAAGTAGTTGTCACAGATGGTGAAGGCCTGCGGGGTACGACGTGTGTGTGGATACGAACTTGTCCATCTTGCCGTTGTNNCCTGCCACTCGTGGGAGAGGCCGTGGGTGCACTCGCTCTGCATGGTGGCGGGGTGGAGATGGAACGGCAGCAAGGTCGGATCGGTACCGCCGGGCCACTTCTGGGCAAAGGCGCCTTTGACTGGCACCAAAGCCATTGACGCCGCACATCGTCCCGAAGTAGTGATCGAATGACCGGTTCTCGTGCATCAGGAACACGACGTGCTGAACGGCCTCGATGTCCGATCCGGTGTGTTTTATCGAAGCCGCCCTCTTGACGGTGTCCTGAGCCGGAAGTAGAACGGCGCCCCGCATACCCAGCGCCGCCGCCGCTCCCAGACCCCAGCCAGGACCTGCCTTGCGTAAAAGTAGAATCTCCTATGGAGAATCGTCCCCAGACAGCCCTACGGTGCCCGGAAAGATGGACGCCGGGGCAGATCTCCTTCACTGGGCGTCGGACTGAAGGCCGGCCTTCGCTAGTCTTTACTGCTGTGGATCTTTACAGCTGCGGATCCCGGACCCCGCTCGAACAGGTGAGCGTCGCCGGATGAGTGTCGCTCCGCGCCGTGGACACGCGCTGGCGCGCCACCCGGCCGCCTCGCATTCGCCCGACCACCATCACCGCAGCGTCCAAGGTGGCAGTGCCCGGGCGGCCGTCTTCGGGGTGAGCGACGGGTTGGTGACCAACGTGTCGCTGATCCTCGGTATCGCCGGGGCCCATCCCGCTGCGGGTGTCGTCCGGTTGACCGGGGTGGCTGGACTGGTGGCCGGTGCCTTTTCCATGGCCGCCGGGGAGTATGTGTCGATGCGGGCCCAGACAGAACTCTTCGAGCGCGAGCTGGAGTTGGAGAGCCACGAGATCCGTACCCGTCCCGAGGGCGAACGGCGCGAGCTGGTACGGATCTACGAGAGCCGCGGCGTAGAACCCGAGGCGGCCGGGCACCTGGCCTCGGAGATGATGCGTACGCCGGAGCTGGCTCTTGAGACCCACGCCCGGGAGGAGCTCGGCATCAATCCGGGTGCATTGGGATCACCGGTGAAGGCATCGGCGTCGTCTTTCACCGCCTTCGCCCTCGGTGCGCTCGTCCCTCTGATCCCGTGGTTGGTGACACGGGGGACGGCGGCGACCGTGGCGTCCATCATCGCCGCCGGAGTGGCGGCTGTGGTCGTGGGTGCCGCTCTGGCTGCGTTCACCCGTCGTCCCTGGTGGTGGTCGGCTCTTCGCCAGCTCTTCATCGCCGCCGCTGCTTCCGCTGTCACCTTCGGCATTGGAAGCGTTATCGGGGTTTCAAGCGGACACTGAGTCACCCGAGCGCCTGTGGGCGCTCAAGCGCCGGAAGCGATGTCGCCCGTGTAGGCGCGGTCGACGTGGTCCACGGTGAAGCCGAGACGGCGGTAGAGCGTCACGGCGGCCTCGTTGGCAGAGTCGACGTACAGCATCCCCACGGTCAGCCCTACGGCGGCGAGATGGTCGAGACCGGCCAGCACCAGGGCGTGCCCGAGGCCGAGGCCTTGGAAGTCGGGGTCGACCGAGATGACATAGATCTCGCCGAGCTGGGGGTCCTCGTCGCGGTGCACCTTGGTCCAGCACGAGGCGGCCAGCCGCCCGTCGCGCTCATGGAGGAGGAACCCATGGGGATCGAACCACGGTTCGGACTCCCGTTCGAGGAGGGTGTCGAGGCTCCAGTCACCCTGCTCCGGATGGGCGGCGAAGGCCCGGTTGTTGACGATCAGCCACGCCGACTCGTCCTTTCCGGGCTCGAACCGCCGGGTGCTGACTCGGGTACGGGCGTCCTCGATGGGAAGGGGCCGGCGCATCTGGAAGAGGTCTCGGCCCCGGACGAGCCCCGATGACGTGGCCATGGCATCGGTCTCGGTGGTGGGCTTCGGCACCCAGAGATGGACGTGGCCACCACCGAGGCGTCGGACCTCACCGAGGGCGGCGTCGAGCAGGTTGGTACCCACGTCATCCTCGGGACGTCGGTGATCAGGCCTGATCACCACCTCGATTCCCCATGTGTTGTGGCCCCGGCTGAGCTGGGCGTAACCGATCAGCCGACCGTCTTCACGGGCGACGAACCCGGCGAAGCCCGTGCGGCCCCCGTGGACGAGGTCCAACCACTTGTGCTCTCCGAGGGGGCGGTGCCCGTCGGCCACCGTGACCTCGTGAAGAAGCTCCGAGACCTCGGCGATGTCGGATTCGCCCATGCGCCGCTTGACCTCGACATGGTGCACGAATGCACGCTAACGGCATTGACCGAGGCGCCCGACCGGGTCCGCAGGTCGAATCGCTATCGTTGGCCCCGTGTCCAAGCCGCGCACCGTCCGAGGACGGGCCCGCGTGGTGGTGACACGGCTGGCCGACGAGTATCCCGGATCAGCGGCCGACCTCTGCGCTCTGCGGCACAGGAACCCCTTCGAGCTCCTGGGGGCCACGATCCTGTCGGCTCAGAGCACCGACGAGCGAGTGAACACAGTCACCCCTGCCCTGTTCGACGCCTATCCCACCCCCGAGGCCTTGGCGGCCGGATCTCCCGAGGTCGTGGAACGCCTCATCCACTCGACCGGATTCTTCCGGGCCAAGACCCGCAGCCTCCTCGGCATGGCTCAGGCTGTCGCCGAACGCTACGGCGGGGTTGTGCCGTCCAAGATGGAAGACCTGATCACCCTGCCCGGGGTGGGGCGCAAGACGGCCAACGTGGTGCGCAGTGTGGCCTTTGGCCTCCCGGGACTCCCCGTGGACACCCACGTGGGGCGGCTGGCGCGGCGCCTGGGGCTCACCGCCGAGACCGATCCGGTCAAGGTGGAGGCCGAGATCTGCGCTCTTGTCCCGGCCCGGGAATGGGGGGCCCTCAGCCTGCGCCTGATCCTGCATGGGCGACGGGTGTGCCTGGCCCGCCGGCCCCGCTGCGAAGAATGCCTGCTGGCCGACATCTGTCCTTCGGCCACCCTGCCTACGGCGAAGGCACCCAAGACACCGAAAA
>PKWD01000241.1 GCA_003131945.1 Acidimicrobiaceae bacterium | reverse complement strand
GGTCGAGGCCGAGCTCGTCGCAGGCGGCCTTGAGGACGGGGCCGCCGTACGCCATCGCCGCCGATTTGCCGACCACGATGCCGGGCAGCACCGGATCCTTGATGTGCAGGAACAAGCGAAACGCGCCGGCGAACTCCTCGCGGAGCTTGGTCACGTTCTCGATGCCGCCCAGGTCGGTCTCGCGGGTGATGATCGCGCAGATGCGGAGGTGGTCCGGGTAGTTCTGCGCCGCCAGGGCCGCCACGGTCGCGCGGAGCACGTCATACGACTCCGTGTAGGTTGGGATGAGCGCGCACTGCACAACCTCGGATGGAGCCGGCGTTCCTGGGGCCAGCGACGCCTCGAGCTCGTGGCAGCGCTGCCACCAGTCGATGACCTCGGCCGCCTGGAGCGCCTTGAGCGTCTGGCGCACGCCTCGGACGGTCACCGTCGTCCGCACCAGCCAGTAGGCATCGAGCAGGACCGCACCGAGGCCGAGGATCCAGAGCATCCCCGGGTCGTTCAACCTGATCGCGAACGCCGCAACCACCGGAACGAGCAGCGCGAACCACGTGAGCGCGCCCGGGAGGATTTCAAGGAGCCGCTGCTGGGTATGTTGCGACAGCGGGATCGCCGTGGATCGCGCGATCATCTGCACCCAGTCTACCGATCCATCACATACGAGCCTGAATGCCCCAAAAACCAAGCGACCCCACCGTCGACACCGACTCGGACGAAGCAGAGACGCCGGCAGCCGAGGTGCTCGAGGTCGTCGAAGAGGACGATGAGGACGACGCCGACGACATCGCGATCGAGATCGGCGTGGTCGTCGAGGTCGATGACGATGACGACGACGAGGAGGAGGCGGTCGTCGCGGTCGCAGCACCCGTCGTGGTCGCGCCAGCTCCGCGTCCTTCGCCGACTCCCGGCCGGCCGCCCGGGGCGCGCGAGGAGCCGCCGCCACCCTTCGGGGTTGGCGAGCACGTGATCCTCACGTCGAACACCCGTCCCCGCACGGGCAGCCTGATCGGCGACTACCCGGTCGGATCGACCGGCATCGTCGAGACGGTCTTGAGCCAGACCGCGATCGTCCGGTTCGACCGCCACTCGGAAACCAAGGAGGTGGTCGCCTTCACGTGCCTGGAGACCGCCGAGACACCGGAACGGCACGCCGAGCTCACCCTGCTCATGGTCGAGCCGGTCCGCGTGGGCGATCGAGGGCCACGACCGGCAGCCAATGGAGCATCGGCTCCGCCGGCGGTCGAGCCCGAGCCCAAGCCTCCTGAGGCGGCAGCAGCGTCCAAGGCTGCCGCGGCGCCGTCAAAGCGATCGGAGACACGTCCCACCGCCGCGTCCCCGTCGCCACTCCCTGCCGCGGGCAAGCCGTCCGGGGCGACTGCGTCGAGGACCGCGACGTCCAAGCCTGCGCAGCCCGTGACGGCGAGACCCGCCCCGAAGACGGCCGCAGCTACCAACGCGGTGACGGCCAAGAGCCCGACTGGAGCCAGGGGTTTGGTTCCAGCCAAAACCCCGGCAGCGGCCAAGATCGCCGCGAAGCCAAAGCCCACCGTGAAAGCCAAGCCGGCAGCCACAGCCAAGCCCGCTCCCAAGGTGAAGCCTCCGGCTGCCGTCAAGGCAAAATCGGCGGCCAGGACCAACACGGTCAGCAAGACCGCGGCGCGATCCAAAGCTCCGGCTGCGAAGTCCCCGGCCAGATCGACCGCGAAGCCGGCAAAGAAGCCGGTCGCGAAGCCGGTGGCCAGGGCCAAGGCCGTGGCGGCGAAGAAGCCGGTCGTCAAGCCGGTGGCGAAGACCAAGGCCGTGCCGGCGAGGAAGCCGGTCGCCAAGACGGTGACCAAATCAGCTGCCAAGTCAGCCGCAAAGCCGTCCCGGCCGGTGGCCGCGAAACGGCCGTCGGCACCGGCCAGATCAGCGAAAGCAAAGTCCGCAGCAACCCGCCGGGGCCGCTGACCCGGCCCGGAGCTGTCCTATCCCGTCTGGGGCGTCGCCACAGGCTCCGGCAGCGCAGCGTAGACGCCGCGGTAGGCGGGCGGCAGGAGTTCGGCGATTCGCGACCCGATGAGATCCGCGACGGCCTGGTCGTCACGCCGCTCTCCGGGAACCCGCTCCGGCAGTGCGAAGGCGGTTCCGACGCTCAGGCGGATGGGCACGCGCTTGGGGAACTTCCGGCCACGGGGGAGCGCGGCCTCGGTGCCCCAGACGCCCACCGGCAGGATCGAGGCGCCCGAACGTCGCGCAAGGAATCCAACGCCCGCCTCGGCGCGACGCATGCCGGGTATGGACGAGCGGGTGCCCTCGAGGAAGATCAGTAGGCGACCCCGCCTGGAGAGGATGTCCAGGGCGGTTCGCAGGGCGCGCCGGTCCGCGGCACCGCGGTCGATCGGGAAGCAATTGCACCCAGCGAGGATCCAGGCGATGATCGGGTTGTTGAACAGTTCGCGCTTCGACATGCAATAGAGAACGCCGGGTCCGAATCCGCCGAAGATCCAGGGATCGATGTTGCTCAGGTGGTTGCAGACGATCAGCAGGGGTCCCTGGGGCGGCACCTTCGACATGGAGTCGACCTGAAGCCCACGGCCGAAGAATCCGCGCAGCGAGGCCCGGCACGTCAGCGACACCGCCTTGTAGCGCCAGCTCCTGGTCCCATCGTCGCGAACCGGAAACCGCTCGGGAAACCCAGGGATCTCGTCAGTCACGAGCTCGATGGTAGGGCGTGGCGCACGGGCGGCAATACAATCCTGGGTCCGGCCCCCTTAGCTCATCGGTAGAGCAGCCGGCTTTTAACCGGTTGAGGGAGGTTCGATTCCTCCAGGGGGCACCTCGCGAATGTCGACATCCAGGAGCGCCTGCGCCTCACGTAGCGCGGCCTCGACGGCCTCGGGAGTGTCGCCGCGAGCGAAGATGAAGCCGAGATAGCGGTCTCCTTCCGGCAGCGGCACCACGGGCTGGCCCACGGGAATCGACAGCGTGACGCCGGTGATACCCGGAATCGACTCAGCGCGATTCGCACCACCGATACCGCGCAGGATCCCGGCGGCCGGTATGGGCAGCATGAACACACCGCAGGCCCTGTCGACCATGTGCATCGCGCCTTTCACGAGTCCACACGCCTCGCGAAGGATGACGTTCTCCAGCGACCGTATTTCCCCGGGTGCGTCGTCGCACTCGACGCGGATGATCTGCGAGCACAGCCCGCCGATCGAACGTGCCGCTACCTCGATGACAATTGGAACCGACCCCGCGATGCGGATCTCCACGTGGACCGGGCCGTGCTGCAGTCCGAGTGCGGTGACCGCGTCGCGCGCCGCGTTGATGACCGCATCCTGGGCCGCGTCATCGAGGCGCGACGGGGTCACGTATATCGTCTCCTCGAAGAACGGACCGGCCAGCGGATCAGGTTTGTCGAAGATCGCGATGACCTCGAGAACCCCTTGGTGCACAAGGCCTTCGAGGGCCACCTCGACACCGTCGACGTAGCTTTCCACCAGCATCGGGGACACCGATCCATCCGCGCAGATCTCGCGCAGCAGTGACGCCACACGCGCCACGGCTGCACCTGCCGCAGATCGGTCATCAGCGCGGATCACGCCGCGACTCGCCGCCAGATCTACCGGTTTGATGACGCACGGCAGGCCCGCGACTGCTATCGCCGAGTCGATGTCCGAAGCGCCGGCGCCGGCATCGAGCGCCACGAAGCGAGGTTGCGGCAGACCGTTCTCGGTGAGGCGTTGGCGGAGCAGTCGCTTGTCGCGTGTGGCCGCGACTGATTGCACAGGATTCCGAGAAGGAGCTCTCAGCCGTTCGGCGATAGTTGCGGCGGTGAGCACCGATGCCTCGTCGACTCCCACGACGGCGTCAACCGGCCATCGGCTCGCAAAGTCCGCGGCGCGCTCCGCCGACTCTGCGGGGTGGCGAAGATCGAGCGTCAGCACGCGTCCTTCCATCAGCGCGGCGAGCGTCGGCGCCTCGTTTGAGGCGACCACGACCTGCAGGCCGAGTTCCTCGGCTGCATGGAGAAATCCCGTGGCGCGGTATGTCTCAGTGGGCAGGATGAGCATCACCCGCGGCATTGGATCAGCCTACGCCGGCGATTCCAGCCGACGTACCATGGTCGTGGCGTGAAGGAACCGACAATCGCAATCACCGACTTCGCTTTGACCCGCATCGAGCAGGTCCGCGCCAATCGCAAACAGCCCGAAGCAGGCGTGCGAATCGCCATCACCGGCCGGCAGGCCGGCGCGTTCACCTACGACCTCTCGCTGGTCAACCCCGGCGACGAGCGCGACGGCGAGATGGTGGTCGATGGACCATCGGGGGTGCGCTTCACGATGCCGGTTGCCTCGGCGCAGTACCTCGACGGCGTGACCATCGACGCCGACCGGGCGCGTGGCGCCCTGACCGTGGACAACCCGAATCCCCTCTGGTTCGACGACCTTGCTCGCGACGTGCAGCAACTCCTGGATGACGAGATCAACCCGTCGGTTGCCAGCCACGGCGGGTACATCGATCTGCTCGACGTCAGCGACGGCGTCGCCTTCATCCACATGGGCGGCGGTTGCCAGGGCTGCGGGATGGCCGAGGTCACCTTGGGGCAGGGCGTGCGCGTGGCGATCCTTGAGCGATTCCCTCAGATCACCGACGTCCGGGACACCACCGACCACGCCCAGGGGGCGAATCCCTACTACCAGGCCGCGAAGAAATAGCCGCGACCTACCCCTGAGCCGGTGAGACCTCCCCGGCCGGCGTGACCCCGGTGTCGAGCCAGTAGTCAACCCAGCTCTCCCGGGTGGCGCCGAGGTGGTCGTACACCGCCTGCGCGACCAGGTTGTCCGGGGCGGTCTGCCAGGTCATGCGAATCGCCCCGTGTCGCCGGCAGCGCTCGAGGCAGGCTGCGACCAGCGCGGAGCCGACGCCGCGCCCGCGAGACGAGGCGACGACGTACAGGTCGTTCATGACGCCGATCCGCCCCGAGGTCGTCGTCTCCCAGCTCCAGAACAGGGTCGCGAACCCGACATCCTCGCCACCATCGGAGGCGATCAACTGCACCCCCTCGTGGGTTGGATCCGCCATCAGTGCGCGTGCCATCGAGAGCAGCGCCGAATCGGAAGGCTGCACGCGGTAGAAATCGCAATAGGCACGCATCAACGGGAGCAGCCCGAGCAGGCGGGCTTCGGTATCGACGACGCCAATCTCGACGCGAGCAATTTCCGGCATTCTCGATCTCCTGGATGTGCGCCGATCTGGCCGGCACGCTGTCTGGCTTTTTAGCGGCCTGAGGTCATTGTCGTTCCACGGTCGCAACCGGAATTCAACACGAGATCGGCAAAGCTGCTCGGGTGAGTTCCGGGGCCCCTCGCGAAAGGCGGGCACTCCCGTCCGTCCTCAGAGCGACCGGGCGATCCCCGAAGGCGCTCTGGGCCGTCTACGCGGTCATGGCCGCTCTGCTGACCGCCTACATCGTCTCTCTCCTGGTGCGCTCACCGGACGACAGCTGGCCGTGGATCGACGGCTGGGGCGTGGCCGCCTACGAGGTCATCCTCGCCTCGCTGCTCCTCCTCCGTGGGTTCACCAAGCTGCCCGGGCGGGCGGTGCCAATCACCCTGGGCGCCGCGGTCATGGCCTGGGCACTCGGTGACGTGGCGCTCACGGCCGAAGGCTGGAACGGCGCGTCGGTTGGGACCCCCTCTCTTGCCGACGCCTTCTACATCGGCTTCTACCCGATCGCGTACGCGGCGATCGTGCTCATGCTTCGCCGGGAGATCAGGCGCCTGCTGCCGGCGACATGGTTGGACGGAGCCATCGCGGGGCTGGGCGCGGGTGCCGTCTGTGCCGCATTCGCCTTCCACGCCGTGTTCAGGTCCCTCGGCGGCCACGCCACGCCGATCGGGGTTGCGGTCGACCTCGTCTACCCGATCGGTGACGTGCTCCTCCTTGCCCTGGTGGTGGGCGGTACAGCCGTCCTCCCCGGACGCCGTCTGCCCTGGCTGCTGTTCGCAACCGCCTGCGCCGTGAACGGCATCGGCGACACCTTCAACCTGTTCGGATCGACCGCGCAGGTCGGGGTTGTGTTCAACGGGATCGCCTGGCCGATCGCGATCACCCTGATGTCCCTCTCGGTCTGGGTGCCGCCCGGCCGTCGCGAGCTGCTCGAAGGCGGCAAGCTCCCAGGGTTCGTGCTCCCCGGTGCTGGTGCGCTGGCCGGGCTGGTGATCCTCTTCCTGGGCGCCATGCAGCATGAGGTGATGCAGGTTGCGGTGGCTCTCGCCACAGCCACGCTCGTCGTGGTCGGGGTGCGCCTCGGCCTGTCGGTCCGAGGTCTGCGGTCGCTGACCGAGGAGCGCCATCGGCAGGCGGTGACCGACGAGCTCACCGGGCTGGGGAACCGCCGCCAGCTGACCACGCTCCTCGACGCGTACTTCGAGGACCTGGCCGATCAGTCGACTCCGTCCCGGAGCCTGGCCTTCCTGTTCGTCGACCTGGATCACTTCAAGGAGATCAACGACTCCTTCGGCCACTCAGCGGGGGACGAGCTCCTGAAACAGCTTGGGCCACGGCTCATGAGCTCGCTGCGCGCATCGGATGTCCTCGTGCGGATCGGTGGCGACGAGCTCGGCGCAGTCCTGTTGGACAGCGACCCCGGCTACGCGGCGGGGCTCGCCCGGCGCCTGACCGCGCTGCTCGAGCAGCCCTTCGTCCTCAACGGGGTGAGCGTCCGCATCAGCGCGAGCATCGGCATCGCCGTCGCGCCCGGAGACGCGGGCGACAGCATCGCCCTGATGCGCTGCGCCGACGTCGCCATGTATCGAGCCAAGCTCGCCCGTCGGTCATATGAGGTGTACACCCCTTCGATCGACGATGGCGGCAACCGCCTCGCGCTCGTCGAGGAGCTGCGCGCCGCCGTCGAGGGTGCGCGGCTCATCCTCCACTATCAGCCCCAGGTCGATCTCCGCAACGGCGAGATGGTCGCGGCCGAAGCGCTGGTGCGCTGGCCGCACGAGCGCCTCGGTCTGATTCCGCCGCTCGAGTTCCTGCCCCTTGCGGAAGAGGCGGGCCTGATGGGGCCGCTCACCCAACTCGTCATCGAGCAGGCACTCGCGCAGTGCGCGGTCTGGCGTGCCGCCGGTTCCCGCATCGCCATGTCGGTGAACGTCTCTGCATCGAACCTTCTCGATGCCGGGTTCATCGAGGTGGTCCGGGCGTCGCTGCGGCGCCACCGCGTACCGGCCGCTTCCCTGATCCTGGAGATCACCGAGACCAGCCTGATCACCGAGTTCGAGCGCTCCAGGCGGGTCATCGCGCAGCTGCGAGACCTCGGTCTCGTCGTGTCGATCGACGACTTCGGCGCCGGATTCACATCCCTGGCCTATCTCAGCAACCTGGCGGTCGGAGAGCTCAAGCTCGACCGCACCTTCATCGCCAGCCTCGCTGCCAGACAGAGCGGACAAGACTTCGAGCTCGTGCGGTCCACGATCGATCTCGGCCACGCCCTGGGACTTCGCGTCGTGGCCGAAGGCATCGAGGACCGCGAGACTCTCGACCTGCTCTCCGCCATCGGGTGTGACCTGGCCCAGGGCTACTTCATCAGCAGACCGAAGGCGGCGAAGGATCTCGCCTTCCGTTCGGATCCCGCCACGGCCCGGGCGGCGGCGCTCCATCAGCGCAACCACGCTCTGACGGCGGAAAGCTGGCTGGAGGGCTCCAACGAACTGCCCGCGGTGCCTGTCCACTCCGAGTTGCCGAGCTCATCAGGTCCGGTCGGTCACCAGGCCCAGTAACGACCGCTCTCACCACGAGGCGTCGCGCTCGGAGCCATCAGTCACGGAAAGCCCGTTACCCCCGGCTCCCTCTCGACTCCGAGCGCGTTGAGCGTGAAGGCCACCAGGTGGTACTGGCCGATGACCATACACACCTCGATCAACTGGTGCTCGTCATAGTGTTCCGCCAAGGCACTCCACGTGGCGTCGGAAATGGATGACTCCCGGTGCAGTTCGTCGGCCGCTCTCAGGAGGGTGGCGTCGAACGACGACCAAAGCGGTGCATCGGGCCCGTCGGTGACACGAGAGATCTCGTCATCGCTCACATCGACGCTGCGGGCGATCCGGGCATGCTGGCCCCATTCGTACTCGGACCGGCAGTTCCACGCCGTCCGGAGAATCAGCAGCTCCCTGTCACGCGCCGGCAGTTCGCCCCGGTAGAGCAGAAAGCCACCGAAGCTCGACCAGCGCTTGTACAGCCGGGGGTGGCGGACCAACGTGGCGAAGATGTTGAGATCCTCGCCCTCGATCCGGGCCGGGGCGAGCAACTCGGTGACGTGCTTGGAGCGTTGATCCACGGGAAGGGGCGGGATGCGGGGCTGTCCGGAAGGTTGTGCCATCGGCGAAACACTAGACACTGCCGCCCACCGTGAACCGGTGACGGTCGATGGTGGTGCGGATCCGGCCCCGTCTTCAGGCGATGGAGCCTCGAGGGAGCGAGACGGAGCCACCCATGGGCACGGGCACCGAGCGTCGCCCCGGGGGGTCCGGCATGCTGATCATCGTGCCCCGGCTACGGCGACGGCGCCCGATCCGGTAGGAGTTGTCCCTGACGAAGTCCAGGACCGGCGGACGCCTTCACATCGCGCGGTCCCACTCTCTCCCCGCACGATCCGCACACGAGCACGGCGTCGGCCGAGGACCCGCACTCCTTGTGGGTGACCACGAGAGGTGGTCCGAGCGGGGCCGAGTAGCGGTCGCCCCACTGACGCATGGCGGTGAGGACGGGCCAGAGATCGCGGCCCTTGTCGGTGAGCCGGTAGTCGTACCGCGGCGGGTGCTCGGAGTACGGCTCCCGGCTGAGCACACCGGTCTCGACCAACCGCGCCAGACGCTGCTGGAGGATGTTGCGGGAGATACCGAGACGCTGCTGGAAGGCATCGAACCGCGTCACCCCCAGGAATGCGTCGCGCACCACGAGCATGCTCCACCATTCCCCCACGACCTCGAGGCACTGGGCCACCGAACACTCCATGCCGGCGAAGCTCTTGCGTTCCACGGAATCATCCTAGTTAGTTGCATCATAGAACTCAATACCCTAGAGTGATTCTCATGGCGAGCGCCACAGACACCCGTCCGCTGTCCGGGGAACCCATCGTCGACCCGGTGGCAACCGACGCCGGCATCACCAGCAGGCGACGGACGCTCGTGTTCGTCGTCACCGCCCTCGGCGCCTTCATGGCCTCTCTCGATCTCTCGATCGTGAACGTCGCCTTCCCGGCACTCGAGCACTCGTTTCCCCATGACACCAGGGCGTCGCTGGCCTGGGTCATCACCGGCTACAGCATCGTGTTCGCCTCTCTGCTCGTCACGGCCGGCCGCAGCGCCGACCGGCTCGGTCGGCGCCGGCTGTTCTTCATCGGCCTGGGCATTTTCACTCTTGGCTCGGCGCTGTGCGGGCTCGCCCCGTCAGTGGACCTGCTCGTCGCCGGCCGCTTCATCCAGGGCAGTGGCGCGGCGGCGATGCTGCCGGCCTCGCTCGGGCTGCTGCTCGGGGCGTTCCCGAGCGAGCGTCGCTCCCAGGTGGTGGCCCTCTGGGGCGGCATCGGCGCCCTGGCCGTCGCCACCGGCCCCTCCCTCGGCGGTCTCCTCGTTTCCGGACCCGGGTGGCGGTGGGTGTTCTTCGTCAACCTGCCCATCGGCGCCGTCGGCTACCTCGTCGGGCGGCGGGTACTGACCGAGACGACAACCGTCACCTCCGGGGAGCGGCCCGACTATGCCGGTGTCGTGCTGGTGAGCACCACGCTTGCCGCTCTCGTGCTGGGGATCACCGAACGGCCGACCTGGGGCTGGTCGAGTGCGCGCGTCATCATCTGCTTCGCTGGTGCCGTGCTCGTGGGTGCCGTCTTCCTCCGACGCTCGTCGCGCCATCCCGAGCCCGTGCTCGATCTGACCCTCTTCCGGTCACGCTCGTTCACCGTGGCCAACGCCGCCACCGTGCTCTACGCCATGGGCTTCTTCGCCATGCTGCTGGGCAACATCCTGTTCCTCACGAGCGTCTGGCACTATTCGATCCTGCGCGCCGGCCTCGCCGTGACGCCCGGACCCCTGGTGGTGGCCGCCGTCTCGGGACCGGCGGGACGGATCGCACAGCGCATCGGTTTCCGCACCGTGCTGTTGAGCGGCTTCGCCGTCTTCGCCGGGGGTCTGACGTGGTACGCCACCGCCATCGGCCTCCACCCTGCGTACGCCACACGTTGGCTGCCGGCCACGTTGATCACCGGTCTCGGCATCGGCCTGACCTTCCCCGTCCTCAGCGCGGCGGCCGTGTCCAGTCTGCACGTCGAGCGCTTTGCCGTCGGTAGCGCTGTGAACCAGACGGCCCGCCAGGTCGGCGGTGCCTTCGGCGTCGCCCTGCTGGTTGTCATTCTCGGTACGCCCCGTTCACCGGCCGCCGCTCTCGTCAACTTCCGTCACCTGTGGGCCTTCGCCGCCACCATGGCCGTCCTGTCCGGGCTGGTCACCGCTCTGCTGAAGCGAGGGCGGCCGCCCGGGTCCACCGTGCCGACCATCTCTGCAAAAGCAGCACCATGACGTCCTTGCCACCCGTGGTCTCCGCCGGGGAGACGAGCGACTACGACCGGGCCACGGCCATCTTGGCTTCGGACGGCGGATGGACCGTCGATCTCGACGGCTCCTGGAGCATCGGGGGATTCCTGAACGGCGGCTATCTCCTCGCCCCCATGGCCAAGGCCGCCGCCGCCGCCTCATCGATGCCCGACACGCTGGCCATGACCGCTACTTTTCTCTCACCGCCGTCGGGCGGACCAGCCGACATCACCGTGGCCATCGCCAAGCGAGGACGGCAGTCATCGGTGGTCGAAATCGCCCTCCACCAGGACGGACGCGATCACGTCCGGGCCACCGCCGTGCTCGGCGACCTTGACCAGCTGCACGGGCCGACCCTCGATTCCCCCGCTCCCACCGTGCCCCCGCTCGAGCAGTGCGTGTCCATCCGTAACCGACCAGGTCCGAGCGGCATCGGGCTGCCCGAGATCTTCGAACACTTCGACGTGCGCCTGGCGCCCGACATCGGGTGGCTCAATGGCGTCGGGCCGGGGACGGCGAACGCCACCGAAGCCCGGATCGAGGGGTGGACGCGCTTCGCCGATGGACGTGATCCCGACGTGACCTCGCTCATGCTCTTCGCCGACGCCTTCCCGCCGGCCATCCTCGACCTCTACCCCGCCAGTTGGGTGCCGACGCTTCAGTACTCCGTCTACGTGCGCGCCCGGCCCCAGGGCGGCTGGCTCCGGGGATCGTTCCGTACCCGGTCGATGGTCGGGGGGCTGCTGGAGGAGGACGGGGAGCTGTTCGACAGCACCGGCCGCCTGGTGGCGCTGTCGCGCCAGCTGGCTCTTCTGCTGCCGCCCACCTGAAGAAAACCGGCGGGAGCACCGTGGCATGCTGTCGCCGTGGCCCGTCCCATGCCCCGGCGAACGCTGCTGAAAAGTCTCCTCGGAGCGGCCGCCGGAGTGGGTCTGGCCGGTGCCACCTGGTCGGCCACCAGGCATCGCAAAGCGCCATCGCCGACGGCCGAGAAGCCCGGTTCAAGACACAGCAACGACTCGGCGCAGAGCACAAGCTCCACGGTGCCCCGGGGTGTGCTGACCGGCGTCGTGGTGGGAGTCGATCCCGGGCACAACGGCGACAACTGGGAACACACCTCCTACATCAATCAGTCGGTGTGGAACGGGCGCGAGGAAGAGACGTGCGACACCACCGGTACCCAGGAGGCCAACGGCTACACGGAAGCGCAGTTCGCCTTCAACGTGGCCGAGTACCTGGCCACGACGTTGCGCGCTCAGGGGGCGACCGAGGTCCTCACGCGTACCTCCAACGCCGGCTACGGGCCGTGTATCACCGAAAGAGCGAGCATCGTGAACAATGCCGGGGCCCATGTGGCCGTCTCCATCCACGCCGACGGTGGACCCGTCGACGGCCGGGGGTTCTCCATCCTCGAACCGGTGGCGAGCGGAGTCAACGACGCCGTGATCAGTGCGTCCCAGGTTCTCGGTGAACATGTCCGCAGCGCCTTTCTGAGCGAGACGCCCATGCCCGTGAGTGACTACTACGGGGTGAACGGCGTCGTGCCGCGTGACGATCTCGGGGGCCTGAACCTGACGACGGTGCCGAAGGTCATGGTCGAATGCGGGAACATGCCCAATCCGACCGATGCCGCCCTCCTGGTCGACCCCGGGTTTCAGCAACAGGTGGCGGCGGCCCTGGCCAAAGCCGTCACCACCTTCCTGGCCGACTCGACGCCGACCCGCGGTTCGGCCACAACCGTCGCCACGGCGTAGGCGCCCGCCGACCGGGGCGTCGCCCGCCAACGCGACAGGACCCCCGGGTTCAACCGGGAGCCATGTCGTGGTGACGTCTGGCTGTCGCTGAGCCTAGGAAGCCGTTGACGAACTGCTCCCCATATGGGGGCAATGCGACGAACTCCCCGACGATGGGGCTGTCGACGAACTGCCCGACGAAGGGGTCGTCGACGACCCGTTCGTGGTCGACGTGGAACTGTTCGGAGTCGTCGTCGAGGAAGCGTTGCTGGTGGCCGCGCTTGCGACCGCTGCACCTCCACCGACGAGAACGCCCGCAAGCCCTACAGCGGCGAGTGTATGTCGGAGTCGAATTCTCATGTCCTTACACCTCCTTCCTCTGGTTCACGGCAACAGCGCGCTGCCTACCGACGATGCGTCAGGCCGACCTTTCGTTCTCCACCGTTACCGGTTCGGATCCCGGCTTTCGGGGTCTGATGTCACTCTGCGACCTGTCCCTGAGAGGCCGCTGGCCGCACTTTGGCAGTTCCCTATGAAATCCGTTGCATTTGTGAGAACGGCCGACGGCGTTCTCCCAGGAAGTACCATGTCCCGTCGCGTCTCGTGCCACGGGACCCCGACCCGGAAATGCCCTCTTCATGCCCGAATTCACCGATTCCCAGACGGACCAGACACCGAACGTCGTGATCATCGGCGCCGGGCCCGCCGGCCTGACCGCCGCCTACGAGCTGGCCGTTCGCTACGGGATCACGTCGACGGTCCTCGAGTCGGATTCGGTCGTCGGTGGCATCAGCAGGACCGTCGAGCGAGACGGGTGGCGATTCGACATCGGTGGTCACCGCTTCTTCACCAAGGTGAAGGAGGTCGATGATTTCTGGCACGAGGTCCTGCCCGACGAGGACTTCATGCTGAGGCCCCGGATGAGTCGCATCTACTACGAGGGCAAGTACTACGACTATCCCCTCAAGGCGTCGAACGCCCTGAAGAATCTCGGCATCGTCGAGGCCCTTCGCTGCGTGATGTCGTACGTCTGGGTCCGCATCCGGCCGCCCAAGGATCAGACCACGCTCGAAGGCTGGATCGCGGCCCGCTTCGGTTGGAGGCTCTACACGCACTTCTTCAAGACCTACAACGAGAAGCTGTGGGGGGTCCCCACCAACAACCTCCCGGCCGACTTCGCCGCCCAGCGCATCAAGAACCTGTCTCTGTTCAACGCCGTGGTCAACTCGCTGCTGCCGCGGCGCAACCAGAAGGACATCACGTCGCTCATCGAGGAGTTCCAATATCCGAAGCTCGGCCCCGGCATGATGTGGGAGCGGTGCCGCGACCTGGTCGAAGCCGCCGGCTGCAAGGTGATCATGAACACCCGGGTCGTCGGCGTCCGCCATCACGACGGCAAGGCCCTCTCCGTGATCGCCGAGACCGCCGGTGGAACCAGGGAGGAGTTCCCCTGTGACCACGTCATCTCATCGATGCCCATTTCACAGCTGTTGAAGGCCATGGACCCCCCGGCGGCCGAGCCGGCCACTCTCGCCGCCCAGGATCTGCGTTACCGCGACTTCGTCACCGTGGCTCTCGTGGTGCCCCTGGAGTACAGCTTTCCCGACAACTGGATCTACGTGCACTCGAAAGAGGTGCAGGTGGGCCGGATCCAGAACTTCGGCTCATGGTCCCCCTACATGGTCAAGGAGGGACGCACCTGTCTCGGTCTCGAGTTCTTCGTCTTCGAAGGAGACGAGACCTGGAACAAGAGTGACGCCGACCTCATCGCCCAAGGCAAGCGCGAACTGGCCATTCTCGGGCTGGTGGACCCGTCCAAGGTCGAGGCCGGCTACGTCGTGCGTATGCCGAAGGCCTACCCCTTCTACGACGAGCACTACAAGGCCAACGTGGCCCGGATCGTCGAATGGTTGGAGGACTGCGCTCCAAACGTGCACCCGGTGGGCCGCAACGGCATGCACCGCTACAACAACCAGGACCACTNNATGTACACCGCCATGCTCACGGCCGAGAACATCGCCCGGGGCACGCACCACGACGTCTGGAGCGTGAACGTCGAAGAGGAGTACCACGAGCAGTCATCCGAAGATGACACCGCCCCGCCACGCGGCACCGGCGGAACCGGTCGGGATGCTCCTGTCATCTCCCGCCGTCACTACGGCGAGGACCACCCGGTCAACCGACCGTCGACCCCCTGACCACGGCCTTCGTACCGGCCGCCGCAGCCTGATCACGCTCGACAGTGACCTCGGCGAGGGACGGGAAGCGGGCATTGTGCGCCGCCGCGACAATGCCCCCGGCGCCGCCGGGGGCATTGTCCCNNCCCAATGGTCAGAGTGTCTCTGACGTTACGACTTGGCTGTGCCGGTCATTGTGGCCGTCGCCCCCGAATGGAAGTTCCCGTCACCTTGGTATTGCGCAACCACGGTCCAACTGGGATGCGGGTCCGCACTGCTGGCGGTCTTCAACCATCCGGCCGGGAGACTGCACACGGCCTGAGCGACAGGTGGCGTACCGCTGTTCGGGCTCAGAATCTCCGTGTTGAACTTCGCGCTGTTGGCACAAGTCTTCTTCGCCATGGTTCCGTCGGATGCCACCGTGAACTCCACCAGGCCGGTCGGAAGGGCGCCGCCACGACCGGTGACGGTGGCCGTGAAGGTCGACGCTGATCCGCTAATGGGCTTGGCGTCAACTGTGAGCTTGACGTGCGCCGTCGCCGCGGTGACTGCCTGCGAAATGGTGTCGCTGCTGGGGCCGAAGTTCGTGCCGCCGTCACCGGAGTAGGCCGCCGTCACCGAGTACGGGGCCGCTGCGGACAGAAGACCTCCTGCCGCCACCCTGCACGTCGACCTGCCCTTGCCGCTCAGAGCGGGAGTATTCGTGCAGTTGACGGTGCTCGCATCGCTACCGGTGATGGTGAAGGTCACCGTCCCGGTGGCTTTGACCACGGGAGTCGTCGGCGTCTTGAACGGTGCGATGGTGGCGGTAAACGTCGCCGCATGTCCCGTCGTGAGGGTGGTCGGTCCGACCACCGTTGTCGTGGTGGCTGGGACTTCAACGGCACTCGCACTGAACGGATTCAGGGCAAGGGTCCCCACTGTGGCGACTGCACCCGCACCCGCGACGATGGCAAATTTCCTCAGTCGACTACGTATCATCTTGCCCCCCAGAGCTGACCCCGTCATCGCGTCGGCGCTCTGCCGACCACGTGCGCGACAAACGCCGCCGTTGTCATGACCGATTCTGCCGGGTCATCCCCACCGGCGGCCCAACCAGGGGTCAAATCTTCGCGGTCAACCCGACCGCGTGCCCGGTAGCACGGAACCGTCGTTGTGCTGCAGTTGTTGTGCGTCACGGAAACGTGAGGCTCTTCTGGCCGGGCGGGACACGCCACAGAAAGGTGTCCACCCCTGCGCCCATTGAAATAGGTTGGGCATGGAGGCGGTTACGGGCAAAACGAAGATCTGCCGCCACCTGAGTGCGGGTAAGCGCTTCATTTCCCGCCGTGGCGATGACGAGGACCACGGCGGATGTCTCCACCGGGATGCTCTGCGGCGACAGCTGAAGGGGATACACGTAGCGACGCTGCGAGAACCTGCCGATGACACCATTCGACGAGATGACCTCATCGGAGGCCGGCGCGTGATCGAGCCCGGTCAGCAGAGCCGCCGATCCCGACGGGGTCACCGTCCACCACGTCTGGCGCAGATGCACGAGCAGCCGGGCGTCCTGCACAACGGCCGTGAGCGCCAGAAGACACGCCAGTCCCCAGACGATCGCCTGGCGGTTCGTCTGCCTTGGTCGAGCGGTGACCTCGGCATCAGGGACTCCAGGGGGGGCGCCCCCGTGCCGTCGCCCGAGCCAGAGAAGGACCACGACGTCGCCGACCAGGACGAAGGGCACGACCGCCAGCGTCTGGAACGAGTCGTTCACGCTGCTGAACGACGCGCTCATGGCCAGGCCGGCGGGCACCAACGTCCCCACGGACACCAGCAGTCCGATCGGCGAGAGGATCCCCACCAATCCGGACGTGATGAGGGGACGGACCATGGCGTGGGCCCGGTGGGAGAGCATGTGCAGAGCCCGTACCGGATGGCGAAAGACGCCTGTCAGCAAGGCCAAGGTGCCGGCATGACCGTTGCCGGCAACGAGATAGGAATACNNCTGGTTCGCCCCGATCCCGGTGACGGTGAGGACCCATACCCCCGCCGCCACGCTGACGGCCAGAGCGGCGGCGATTCCCCGACCGTTGCGCGGCCGGCTGACGACGAGGACGATGAGGCTACCGATCGCGACGAAAACCAGGAGCTCGGTGACGACGGCGCCGAACAGGACGCAGAAGGCGGCGGCCACCGACGCCCGGGTCCATTGGCGTTTCCACAGCCAGTAGCCGACCAGGACCAACAGCGGGAGTCCGAGCGGCGTCAGATGGACGTCGAACGACACCGTCTCGTACCACCAGGAGTTGGCCATGAGCACGACGAGGGCCAGCAGTCCCGCCGCCGTGCGATGACGGTCGAGATGTGAGGAGAGAAGCGACCACACCCAACACAGCGTGATCAGCTCCGCTACGGCCACAGCGACGTCCTGGACCACCAAAAGCCAGAACGGGGAATCGGAGAGGAAATGCAGAAGACTGAGCGGCCACATCACAAGATCGAAGTGGTCGCGCAGGAACGGCGTGCTCGGAAGCCGGATGGTGTCGACAGGCAGAAGGTGGCCGTGGCCGATCAGGTACCAGGCTTGGGCGTTGTGGGCGAAGTCTTCGAGGAGATCGAAGCGCCGGTAGAGGTACCAGCTGTAGAGGATCAGCGCGACCAGCTGCAGCGAAACGAGTGCGAGGGCGATCGTCCAGAACAGACTCGGCGTCGGCAGCCGCTGACGGTGGGGCCGCCTCATCCCCCCAGTCTCCCCGGCCCGGCGTGCCGACGGTGGACTATGCGGAGAGTGCCGTCCTGTCGGGTGTCCTTACAGGCGCTGGGAGAGCCCTCCCTTGCGATGTCTCCAGGCGATGAGCAGAGCGTCGACAGGGTCGTCGGTCGTCCCCAGGGCCTCCCCGCAGGCGACGCACGACACTTTGCGGGAACAACGACCGCCCAGGCCGGGGTGACGCATCGGCGGATCGAACGACACCCACCGCCAGATTCGGCGCTGGTGAAATCCCAATGTCCGTACTCCGTCACCGCGTTCGTTCACGATCGACCTCCCCCCGCTCGGGTGGATGGTACGAATCGAACCTGAAAGATCCCTGTGAGTTGCTTGCCGATTTGGTATCGCTCGATCGGGCACCGGATGCAGTCGGGTGGGGCCGTTGAGAGTGGGGACAAAGTGGCGCCCGTAAGCTGCCGGTTCGTGGACGAAAGGATTGGCCGCAATCCATGGCTCGAGACGAACAGCCCCCGGGGCGCAGAATACGACGAGCGGTTCGCCCGGCTCGCTGCTCAGGGTCAGGACGTTCATGGTGAGGCCAATCTTGTGTCATCGCTCGGCCTGCATTCGGTGCTGGACGCCGGCTGCGGGACAGGCCGGGTGGCGACGGAGCTGGCACGGAGGGAAATCGACGTCGTCGGCGTCGATCTTGACCCTCGGATGTTAGCTGTGGCCCGCGAAAAGGCACCACTCATCCGCTGGGTCGAAGCCGACCTGTCGGACGTCGACGTCGGTCGCACCTTCGACGGCGTCGTCATGGCCGGAAACGTCATGATCTTTCTGACGCCGGGAACCGAGGGTGCCGTGGTGACGAACCTGGCCCGTCATTTGAATGACGCCGGACTATTCGTGGCCGGCTTCTCGCTCGGCCAAGGTCGACTCACCCTCGAGACGTACGACGACCTCNNTTCGCACCCGGCGCCGACTACGCCGTGTCGGTCCACCGCAAGAACTGACGCGCTCAGTCCCCACGACCCGTGAGGCGAGGCGACCGGACCGTTCGAGATGCCACGGGCCGGGGCCGGGGCCCGGTCGGTAAGGTGGGCGTCGGCCTCGTTTACCTTGCCATCTGGAGGAATCGCCATGACGATCACCGATCTCCCGCCCACCGCCATCCACCGGGGAGAGGAGGAACTGCCCTTCGTCGACATCGGAGACGGGGGAACCCTCCAGCTGCTCCAGGTCGACCTGGCCAACGGGGTGTGGATCATCCGCAACCACTTCCCCCCCGACACGACCATCCAGACGCATAAGCACACCGGCCACGTCCTCGCCTTCACCCAGAAAGGTTCGTGGTTCTACAAGGAGTACCCCGACGTGGTGAACACGGCCGGCTCCTACCTCTACGAACCGGCCGGTTCCGTACACACCCTTCACGTCCCGGCCACGAACGAGGGAGTGACAGACGTGTGGTTCGCCATCCACGGGGCCAACCTCAATCTCGACGCCGACGGCAACGTCGAAATGGTGATCGACGCCCACGGGATCCTGCCCTTCTACCGGGCCGCATGCGCCGAACAGCACGGCATGGCCGACCCGCCGGTCGTCGTCATCGGAAGCTGATCCGGTGCGTGCCGCGGTCCTCACCGACGAGCGGCCCCGACTGGAGATGGCCGACGTGGCTTCTCCGGTCCCCGGACCCGATGAGGCGCTCCTGCGGGTCACCGGTTGCGGGATCTGCGGGAGTGACCCGCATCTGGCCAGCCAATTAGCAGCCCCCGGGGCCGTTCTCGGCCACGAGATCGCCGGCGTGGTGGCCGGTGTCGGTGCCGGGGTCGACGGCGCTCGCTGGCCGGACGGGACAGCCGTCGTGGCCCGACCATTCGGCGGTTGCGGTGACTGCCCGTTCTGCCGGGCCGGGCGCGCCGACCACTGCGCCCAATTCCAGCTCATCGGGCTCGAGCGACCGGGAGGGTTCGCCGAGTTCGTGACCGTGCGTGGAGACGAACTCTTCAAGCTCCCCGCCACCGTCGGAGCCGATGAGCAACCCCTGGTCGAGCCACTGGCGGTGGTCCGTCGGGCATTCCGTCGCGGTCAGGTAACCCCCGCAGACCGCGTCGCCGTGTTGGGCGCCGGTCCCATCGGCCTGGCCGCCGTGGCCTGGGCCATAGCCGGCGGAGTGGAAACGGTGGTGGTCAGTGAACCGTCGGCCCTGCGTCGTGACCTGGCCCTGCAGCTCGGGGCCTCTGCCGCCTTCGATCCCAGCAACGAACCCGTCGCCGTCGGTATCGCCGAGGCCACAGCCGGCGGCCCCAGCGTGGTGTTCGAGTGCAGCGGACGGCCTGGTCTCATCGAGCAGGCGATCGAACTGACGGCGGTGGACGGGCGCGTCGTCGTCGTGGGGATCTGCCCCCAGAACGACGAGATCTTCCCTTTCTGGGCCCTGTCCAAGGAGCTCGACGTCCGCTTCGCCATCTACTACGGGCGCGAGGACTTCACCGACACTCTCGACGCTCTCGACAACCATCGGCTCGACGCCCGGTCGATGGTGACCGAGACGATCGGTCTCGAAGAGCTCCCGGCGCGTTTCGCCCAACTCGAGCGTGATCCGGACGCCGGAAAGGTCATTGTCCGGCCGTGAGCGACAGGTCGGACGGGAGCTCCTTCGCTGTGACAGCGGACCTTCACCGAACTCCATAGTGAAGCCTTAGCTTGACTATGGACCGTCGAGCACTATACTCAAGCATGTGCTTAACCAAACGGGGTCGCTCGACCGGATGTTCCAGGCGCTGGCCGATCCCAGCCGGAGGGCCATGGTCGAGCGGTTGAGCCGGGGGCCGGCCTCGGTCAGCGAGCTGGCCCGGCCGTTCGACATGTCCCTGGCGGCGGTGGTCCAGCACGTCCAGGTCCTCGAGGCGAGCGGGCTCGTCCGGTCCGAAAAGGTGGGGCGGGTCCGCACCTGTCGCGTGGAGCTGGATGCCCTGCGGAGTGCCGAGCACTGGATCGCCGAACGGCGCACCACCTGGGAACACAACCTCGACAGGCTCGGCCGCTGTCTGGCCGACAACCCTGACGACCTGAACGAAGAGGAGTAGACCATGAGCGAACGAGCGGTGACCCATGCCACCTTTGTCATCGAGCGGACCTATGAGGCACCGCCCCCCCGGGTCTTCAAGGCCTGGTCGGAACCCACGGCCAAGGCCCGCTGGTTCGCCGGCAGCGAGGAGGCGCTCGGGACGGCCTATCAGCTCGACTTCCGGGTCGGTGGTCGGGAGGTCAACCGGGGCGGCCCTCCGGGTGGCCCCGTCTACACCTTCGAGGCCCGGTTCAACGAGATCGTGCCCGACGAGCGGATCGTCTTCAGCTACGACATGGACTGCGACGGCACCTGCATCTCGGCCTCGGTGACCACGGTGGAGCTCAGGTCCGAGGACACCGGGACGCGTCTGATCTACACCGAGCAGGGCGCCTTCCTCGATGGCCACGACACACCGACCCAGCGCCAAGAGGGAACGGCGGGCCTCCTCGATTCACTGGGACGAGACCTGCAGGGCAGCACGGCCCCCATCCGCTGAGGGCGGGACCTTGTGGGCAAAGTGATCCTGCGGACGCAGCCGCCGGTGGTCGGTCTCATCGAAGGCACAGACCCCACGGTCGACCGCTCTACCGTCGGGCGGGAGATCCACCGTCGCCCGGACGCGCAGGGCGGGGGGCCCCAAGAGGTGGGCCCATCACTTTTGATCCCCTGGCGCCCCTGACAGCAGCCGTGCGTCTCGCTCGACCGGCCCCGGGCCCGGATCCGGGCGCCGGCGCCCGGGCGCGCAGAGAGGGGGGGTCCGAAGACCCCCCCTCTCTGGGTAGTGCTGGTTGTGAGTCGGGAACTTAGATGGTCGGCTCCGGAGCGATGACGTTGAAGGTGGTGGTGAAGGTGTCGTGGGTGCCAGCGAGCACATCCGCGATCACTTCCGAGGAACCGGCTGCACACGAGATGCCCTTGAAGGCGAACACGGCGTTGCCGTCGTCGTCCAGGGTGGTCTCAGCCTCGGGCCCGGTGTTGGGTCCGGGGATCCCGCCGTGAGCCGGGTTGTCGAAGACGGTGGTACCGAAGTTCCCCGCCTCCCAACGCCAACCCTCGCCACAGCGTGCCTCGAGCTGCGAGGAGCCGATCTCAACCAATTGCTCGGCGTACACCGGGTTGTCCTCGACGTAGAACAAGGCGTAGACATCGGAGTTACCGCTCGGGCCGTTCGGTCCGAAGGCGGTGTCTCCGGTCTCAACCTCTCCGCCGGGGATGATCCCGCTGGAGGTCGGGAACCCCGTGAGACCCATCGCTGTCACAACCGGCGGCGAGGCCGTCAGCGTGGTCAGGGCGGTGAGGTACGGAGCCTGCTCCAGGTCAGCCTCGATAACGTCGGTTCCGGGGGCGCAGTCGATAGCGTCCACGAGCACCGTGGCATTGCCGTCATCGTCCAGGACCAACGTGGTCTGGTCGAAGTTCGTCCGGGGCGGAAGACCACCCTGCACGTCCTCGTAGCTGACGGCGAAGCATGACGACACCAGCTGTGAGGAGGAGATACTCACCACGTCACCGGCGAAAG
>PKWD01000472.1 GCA_003131945.1 Acidimicrobiaceae bacterium | reverse complement strand
ATGACGAGCCTCAACCCGGCCTTCACCATCGGCTACCAGCTGGCCGAGGCCGTCCGTGTCCACCGACCGCTGTCGCGCCGAGGGGCCCGGGACCGGGCCGTCGAGGTGCTCGATCTGGTGGGGATCCCCGACGCCCGCCGGCGTCTCGACGATTACCCCCACGCCTTCTCCGGTGGCATGCGGCAGCGGACGANNATGATCGCCATGGCCCTCGCCTGCGAGCCCAAGCTGCTCATCGCCGACGAGCCCACCACCGCTCTCGATGTCACCATTCAGGCCCAGGTGCTCGACCTCCTGGGCCGGCTGCAGCGCGAGCTCGGTATGGCCATCCTCTTCGTCACCCATGACCTCGGCGTGGTGGCGGAGATCGGCGACCGCATCACGGTGCTCTACGCCGGCCAGACGGTCGAGGAGGCCACGGTGCAGGAGGTGTTCGGGCGCCCCCGCCATCCCTACAGCGAAGCGCTCATGGCATCGATGCCCCAGGTGGCGCCGGTGGGCCAGCCCCTCAAGGTGATCCCGGGCCAGGTCCCCCGGCCCGGAGAGTTCCCCGGCGGGTGCCGCTTCCACCCCCGCTGCGGCTACGTCATCGACGCCTGCACGGCGGCGCCGCCCGTTCTCGTGAACGGGTCCCGCTGCCTGCGCCAGGCAGAGCTCACCCTTTCTGGCACACCGTGGAGAGCGGCACTGGCCGCCGTGAACCTCGAGCCCGCCTCCGAGCAAGCCATGGCCCCCCAGGATCCGGCACCGCTTCTCGACGTGCGTGATCTGGCCGTCGGTTTCCCGGTCCAGTCCCGTGTCCTGCGGCGTGTGGTCGGCCACATCCGGGCCGTCGACGGGGTCAGCTTCTCCATCACCGAAGGCCAGACGCTCGGCCTCGTGGGCGAGAGCGGCTCGGGCAAATCCACCACGGCCCGTCTCGTGCTGCGGCTCATCGAGCCCAGTGCCGGCCGCGTCATGCTCGCTGATCTGGACATCACCGCCCTCGGGAAGACGGAGCTGCGCCGGACCCGGCGGCGCATGCAGATCGTGTTCCAGGACCCCTATTCCTCGCTCGACCCGCGTGCCACCGTGGCCGAGACCGTGGGAGAACCCTTGGAGGTCCATGAGGACCTGCACGGCCGCGCCCGCGACGCACGGGTGGCGGAGCTCCTCGACGAGGTCGGCCTCGACCCGCGCACCATGGCGCGCTACCCCCACGAGTTCTCCGGTGGTCAACGCCAGAGGATCGCCGTGGCCCGGGCCCTGGCGCTGTCCCCCGACCTGCTCATCTGCGACGAGCCCGTGAGCTCGCTGGACGTGTCGACCCAGTCCCAGGTGATCAACCTGCTCGACGAGCTCCAGGACCGGCTGGGCCTGACATGTCTCTTCATCGCCCACGACCTGTCGGTCGTGCGTCACATAAGCGACCGCATCGCCGTCATGTACCTCGGACGCATCGTCGAGATCGGACCGGCCGAGAGCGTCTACACCAGGCCGACACACCCGTACACCGAGGCGCTGCTGTCGGCCATCCCGGTGCCCGACCCGGCCGAGCAGCACCGGCGCCAACGGATCGTCCTCCAAGGTGACATCCCGAGCCCACTGAACCCGCCGTCGGGATGCCGGTTCCACACCCGGTGCCCCTACGCCATGACGGTGTGCGCCGACGTGGACCCGCCACCGATGACGACCGGTGACGGGACCACGGTGTGGTGCCATCTGCACACCGCCGGCCCTGTCCTCGCCGGTGCATCGGTGGTGCACCTCTCCGCCCACTCCGAGAGATAGGACCCGTGCCTGGAGCAGATCCGGATCAGCAAAGACGACAAGTCCATACCAAAGAGGGGAGAAAGAAAGTGAAGAGAACTCTGCAACTGACGTTCGTCGTTCTCGGGATGGTGGTGGGGTTGGCCGCCTGCAGCAGCAACAACAAGGCGGCCACCACCACCACCACGACGAAGGCCAAGGCCACGACGACAACGGTGGCCGGACCGAAGATGACGATCACGCCGAACACCGGCCTCACCAACGGCCAGACGGTGTCCATCACGGGATCGAAGTACCCGGCCAACGAACAGCTCGGAATCACCGAGTGCGCCAACAAGGGGGCCCAGACCGGGGCGGGCGACTGCGACCTGGGCGCCATCAAGGTCACCACCGCCAGCGCCACGGGCACCGTGTCGGCCACATTTCCGGTCGCTCTCGGGCCGTTCGGGCAGAACAACATCGTCTGCACCGCGAAGCCGGGTTGCATCGTGTCGGTGGCCCAAGCGGGGTCGGCCAACCCCAACGCCGTGGCGACCGCCAACATTGCCTTCTCCTGACCGTGCCTTCTCGTGACCGCTCGCCCGGTACGGCCTGACGTCAATGAGCCACCATCCGCTCGTCCCGTCCGTTGGCGGCGGCGAGTGTGGAGGTGGGGGAATGAAGCGTCGGGGCCGGCCAGTGGGTCTGTTCTTCGGGAGTGGGACGGTTGCCCTTCTCAGTTGGGGAGCCGTCGGTGTGACCCCGGCGCTGGCGGCGAGCCACCATTCCGCCGCCACGCCGGGCACGACCGGACACGGCGTTCCATCCACCGTGAGTGCGGTGGGAATTTACAACTACACCGATGGCGGCATGATCACCGAGGGGGGGACGTGGTACGCCACCGTTCCACGACACGCACGCTGAGATCGGCGCCACCGGCGTCCTCCGAGGACGAGGGAGAGGACGCCGTCGTCAGGCTCCCTCGAGAAAGCGCATCACGGCGTCGATGGCCCCGAAGTCCGACGGCGTGGCGAAATGGTCCACGCCGCGCAGACTGACGAACGACCCCTCAGACAAGGCGGCCACCAGCCGGTCGGCTCCCCCGATGAAGTCCCGATCGCCCAGCAGCACCAGCACCGGGCAGTCCACGGTCGCCAGCTCCGGCTCTGTCAACAGCCGGGGGGGTCGGCGCAGGAAGGCCACCAGTGCTTCGGGCTCGTTGCCGGCCGACTCCGCCAGGCGGCGGAAGAGCCGGCCCTGCACGTCCTCGGGCCCGGTACGGCCCTCCAGGGCGTCGACCGTGAGCATGGGCGCCGCCCCGCCGAACACGTTGTCCCCCAACCCGAGCAGCGCCAGACGCCGGAAGCGACCGGGGTGGTCCACGGCCAGGTGCAACAGGACGCTGGCGCCGGCGGAGAATCCCACCGCGTCGAGGGCGCCTTCGGGCAACGCCCGGTTGACCAACTCCTCCACCTCGCCGTAGGCGTCGGCGTCGGTGGGGTGCGGGGCGGTGCCGTGTCCGAGCAGATCCACCGGCACCAACGGCCGGCCCAGGTCCCCCAGGATGTCGACCCAGCCGTTCTTGCGCCACGTGTGGTCGAACGACGAGGCGAAGCCGTGCACCAGGGCGATCGGTATGGGGTGCTCCACGATCCCCGCACGTTACCCACCGTCACGGCGCCAGCGCCTCGCCGTGGCGCAGGACCGGGAACTGCCGATCGGGATCGTCCTGGCGGATCCGGCGCCGCGGTGGTCCAACGCCCGCATCGACCTGGAGGAGCTCCGTGCCGTCGACCGCGTACTGCACGATGTACGCCTTGCGTACGGCGCTCGTCACATTGGGCCCGGTCATGTGGGGCGTGACCGACGAGAAGACGACCGCCCCGCCGGCCGCTACCGGGGCGGCGACAGCCCCGGCGGGGCCGTCGAAGCACTGCCAGCCGATGGGGTCGACCCAGCGGTGTCGGAGGGTCCCGTGGCTGTGCGCCCCGGGGACGATCCACGGGCACCCGTTGTCGGTCGTGGCGTCGGTGAGGGCCACCCAGCATGTGAGGTACATCTGGGGCTCGACGAACGTGTAGCCGTTGTCCTGGTGCCAGGGGAACCGGCGCCGCTTCTCCGTTTTCTTGTACACGGCCTGGTCCCAGTAGAGGTTGACGTCGGGCCCGAGCAGGTCCCGGCACAATCCGACCAGAGTGGGGTGGCGGACGGCCGCCCGGGCCGCCGGCGACGTGAGCACGGCGTGGGGACTGAACGTGATGGCTCCCTGCTCGGCGATGTGGAAGCGACCGCCCTGCTGGGTGGCGAGGAAATCGTCGACGGTGGCTTCCAGGGCGTCGAGCTCACCGGTGACCGCCGCCAGCGCCTCGGCCTCGAGCACGTGGTCCACCACCAGGTACCCGTCGCGTAGGAACGAGCGTCGTTCGGCGTCGCTCACGGTCGTGGGTGGCGTGTCCGGGACGATGGGGACGAAACCGGTGTTCCAGGGATGCCGGTCGATCGGGTCGTTCATCTTCAGCCCTTCCCGCATCGACGTGGTTCTATTGACAGGCGATGGGCAGCATCTTCGTGGTCGGCTCGGTCAATCAAGACTATGTCCTGACCGTCGATCATCGCCCTGGAGCGGGAGAGACCGTCACCGGCGGCACCCTCGACATCCGTGGCGGCGGTAAGGGCGCCAATCAGGCCGTGGCGGCGGCCCGGTGCGGCGCCGCTGTCACCTTGCTCGCCCGGGTGGGATCCGACGCCGCCGGAATCGCCCAGCGAAAGGACCTCCAGCGAAGCGGTGTCGATGTCTCACTGGTGACGGCCACCACGGGCGTGGCCACCGGCGCCGCCTTCATCACGGTCACGCCCGACGGGGAGAATGCCGTGACCGTGGTACCCGGAGCGAACGCCATGGTGGCGGTGAGCGACGTCGAAGCGGTCGCCGGGCTCCTCAACGCCAGCTCTGTCCTGGTGGCCCAGCTCGAGATACCGCTCGACACCGTCGCCGCCGCCGTGCACCTCTGCGGACCGACCACCCGCGTCCTTTTGAACGCGGCACCGTTCTCACCGCTCCCGGTCCCGCTGCTCGAGAGCACCGATACCCTGGTCGTGAACGAACACGAAGCAGCGTCGCTGCTCGGTTCGCCGGTGCTAGGAACGGCCGGCGCCAAGGACGGGGCGGCGACGCTGTTGGACAGCGGACCCCGCTGCGTGATCGTGACGCTCGGGGCCCTCGGGGCGGTGGTGGCCGATGCCGGGGGCTGCATCCATGTGCCGGCTCCGGTGGTGCCGGTGGTCGACACCACCGGCGCCGGAGACGTCTTCGTCGGTACGCTGGCTGCGCTCCTGGCCGACGGACAACCTCTCGACCGGGCGGCCGTCACCGCCGTCGCCCACGCCTCTGCCTCTGTGGCCTTCGTCGGAGCGCGTTCGCCTCTGTCGAAGCACTGAAGGGTCACGGCCGACCCGCCTCCCTCATGACGTAGCCTGACACTCGCTGACCGGGGAGGACGGAGATGCGCGAGAACCCGTTACGGGCGATCTGGGCCCGGGGAGGTGCCGCCCTCGGTGGATGGTGCACCGTCCCCAGCAGCTTCTCGGCCGAGATCATGGCGCACAGCGGATTCGATTGGGTCTGTGTCGACATGCAACACGGCATGATCGACTTCGCCCAGATGGTCCACATGCTCCAGGGCATCTCCTCCACCGACACCGCCCCCCTCGTCCGGGTCCCCCGGAACGAGCCCGGCATCATCGGCAAGAGTCTCGACGCCGGTGCCTGGGGGATCATCGTGCCCATGGTCAATACCCGCGAAGAAGCCGAAGAGGCGGTGGCGGCCTGTCGTTATGCACCGGTGGGCATCCGCAGCTATGGACCACTGCGGGCGAACTTCTACGCCGGCTCCGACTACTTCGCCCGGGCCAACGGCGAAGTGACCTGCATCGTGATGATCGAGACCCGGACGGCGGTGGACAACGTGGAGGACATCGTGTCGGTCCCGGGGGTCGACGCCGTCTNNACGCCGGGTTGTTGGGGGTCGGCGCCGCAATGGCACTGGCCCAGGTCCGTCCCGGCGATGGTCCCGACGTGCGGTCTGCGTACCTGTGACGTCGGAGTCGACGCGCCCCAAGGTCGTGGTCGCCCTGGCGCTGGCGCGGCCTCTGCTGGACCAGCTGATGGAGTGTGACCTCACCATCATGGCCCCTGGCGTCGCCGAAGACAGGGGACTGGGGAACGCCCTGGCCGACGCCGAGGGAGTTCTGGTGAGCTCGAATGTCTCCGTCGACGGCGACGTCATGGCGTCGGCACCGAATCTTCGCGTGATCAGCACCATGAGCGTCGGGCTCGATCACATCGACCTCGACGCGGCCCGGGAGCGGGGAATAACGATCACCAATACCCCGGTCCTGAGCGATGCCGTGGCCGATCTGACGATGGCGCTCATCACGATGCTCAGCCGACGGATTCCCGAAGCCATGGGTGCCGTGGACGGCGGTGGATGGAGCGTCCCCCTCGGTGGCGACCTGGCCAGAAAGCAGTTGCTGCTGGTGGGCTTCGGTCGCATCGGACAGGCGGTGGCGGCGCGGGCCTTGGCGGCGCGCATGCGGGTGACCTATGTCGACACCAGAGACGGACTGCCGGCCGTGTCCGGGGTGGACCGCGCCGGCGCACTGGCCGGCGCACTGCCCGATGCGGATTTCGTCTCCCTCCATGTCGACCTCAACGCCAAGACCCGGAAGCTCATGGGCCGGCAGGAATTCACCCTCATGAAGCCCACCGCCTTCCTGGTGAACACGGCCCGCGGTGGCGTGGTCGACCAAGCGGCTCTCACGTGGGCGGTGACCGAGGGGGAGATCGCCGGCGCCGGCCTCGACGTGCTCGAGGACGAGCCGCCGCTCGCCGACGACCCCCTGGTGAGGGATCCCCACGTCATCATCGTTCCCCACATCGGCTCCGCCACCACCGAGACCCGCGACGCCATGGCGCAATGTGCCGTCGACAACCTGCTGATGGTCCTCCACCACGAAGGGAGCCCGTTCGTGGTGGCCCCGAACGAGCGGCTTCAACCCGTGGACGGCGGCCGGCCGGGAGAGCGCCGGTAGAGGCGTCGGGAACTTCCCGGCGATCAGGGACGTCAAACCAGGAGACGAGCGAGCCACGGCTCCTGGAGGCGATGACGATGCGAACAAGAGCGAACGTGGGTCAGATGGTGCGGGCCGGACTGGCCCCGACCTTGCGCCGGATCGGCGAAAGCCGCGTGCGCCTTGTCGTGGTGGCGGCCGCCGTGGTGGTGGCGGCCGGTGCCGCCGGAGGATACGTGGGGCTCACCTCCACCGGCACCGCGGCGTCGCCCGACGGCGGACGACCCGGTGCACTTCATGGCGCCGGCGTTGCGTCGCCCTCTCCGGCGGGGGCATCGGCCCCCGGTGTCGGTGGTGCCACGGCCGACTCGGGCTCGGCCGGCTCGGGCGCCATCGCCTGCCCGATGATCGGCGGCGGGACCGACGCCACCGGGGGTGACGGGAACCTGAGCAGCGCCACCCACGTGTTCACCCGTACGACGGCTGACGGTGTGACCATCCGGGCCTATGTCCTGTCCCCGACCGCGTCCTGCACCTGCGGGCCCATAACGGACCCGACGACCAACCCGACACCTTCGGTGACGTCACCGGGATTCACCGGATCAGCACCGGTGCCGACGCCGCTCGGTTCGGTGTCGCTGGAATTCTCGGACACCACCGCTGTCGGCGAGGGGGTCCTGTTCGACGCCCCGGGCCCCTCGGCCACCACACCGAATGCCGCCGCCGAACCGGTGGCCGGCATCTCGGGTACCTTCGGAGTTCCCGAGGGGGCGCCGGTGTGGTGGGTGGCCGTATCGGTCGGCCCCGAGGTCACCGGCACCCAGATGACGTTCGCTGACGGGTCGACAGATCAGATGGCGCCGGTGAACGGTGTGGCCGTCCTCGCCCACCAGATCGATCCGTCGGTGGTCTCGTCGGGAGACGGACCCTACGACGTGCGGGGAACGCTCCGGTTGCTCGACTCCTCGGGCGCCGTCATCAGGACCGTGACATTCCCTGAGGCGACACCGCCGCCGACGCCCATCCTGGCGCCCCTCCCGGTAGCCGTCCCCGGCTCCTACCCCGCGTCGGCTCCCGGGTCCACGCCGTCGACTTCGGTCCGCATGACGTCACCGCCGGCCTCGACCGGTTCGGCGACGGCCTGCCCCGACGTGGTGGCCCCGACCACGACATCGGCCCGTTAAGGCTCTTACCCGAGCGCGGCGGGCCTTCACGAGGCCCGGCGTGCCGGCCGCAGACGTCGGAAGCCGGCCAGCAGGGCCCGCCAGCCGAGCATGGTGGCCCCGAGGAAGCCCAGTGCCACCAGAACGAAGGCGACGGCGATCCCCTGGCGCGATGCCACGCGCAGGACCATGCCCAACGCCACCGTCGCTATCCACACCGGGAGGCCGCCGGCCAGGGACGTCCCGGCGCGCTGCCACACCACCAGCACGAGCCAACCGGCGGCCAGTCCGGTCACGAAGGGCCACGCCGTAGTCGCCACCCCGGCCACGGTCACGCCGTCGGTATGGGCGGCCCGACCGATCCCCACGAAGACCAGAACGGCGGCGAGATCCGCGGCCACCGCCGCCCGGCACCGGGCCGTGTCGGTCACGTCACTCGGGCCGGCTGTCGACGGCGTCCCACTCGGGCGGGCGCTGCTTGCGGGCCTTCAAGGCCTCGGGGTCTTCGTGGATGAGATTCCACCAGCCCACCACGATCAGCACGGCGAACACGGGCCACTCCACCGAGTAGAACCAGCTGAGCCCGTTTCCCGACAACGCCCTGGTCGCCTGCCACCAGGCCGCCACCAGACACCCCGGTACCAGGACGGCCACGGCCAGATGAAGGAGCAGTGCTCTGCGGGAGAACCAGCGCTGCCGCACACGGGAAGTGTAGGCACCGACGCCCTGCGACCGGCCGGCGGCCCCCTTCTGAGATGCTGGCGGGACACCGTCAAGGCACCGAGCGAGGAGCCGCTGATGCCCGAGCCGTCCCGGACCGAGCGCGCTCTGGCGGCCATGCGCCTGGAGAGGAATCCGGCCCAGCGTCCTCCCACCATCTCCNNGAGGACGGTGTTGGTGGCGATCGCCGCGGTAGTCGGGTCCCTGGCCGTCGACGCCCTGCTCGTAGCGGTGGGCACGCGGCTGTTCCCGGCCATCGAAGGCTACGTCCACTTCCGTTTCTCCGACTATGGCCTGCTGACCGTTCTCGGGGTCGTGGCTGCCTCCGTGGCCTGGCCCGTGACCACCCGCATCAGCTCGGCTCCCCGCTGGCTCTTCCTCCGTCTGGCCGTCCTCCTGACCCTGGTCCTGTTTCTCCCCGATCTGTGGATCCTTCTCGAGGGTCAGCCTCCCCGAGCCGTGGCCGTGCTCGTGGTCATGCACCTCGCCATCGCCCTCGTCACCTACAACCTGCTCGTCCGCCTGGCCCCGGTCCGCCCGCCCGCAGAAGCGCCGGTCCGGGCCCGGGAGGTGCCCTCGCCGCCGGTGCCGCCCCGGCCAAGGCTCGGGGCCGATCCGGGCCTCTCGCCGGCCTCGGCTCGCCGGGCGGGCATGGCCCTCGGGAGCCTGGTGGGCGTGGAGCTCGCCCTCGGGATCGGTGCCCTGGTGGTCGTCCCCTACGACCGCCCGGCCACCTGGCTGCCGGCACACGGACAATCCCTCTACGTCGCCCACGCCGCCCTCGGGGGCATCCTCGGGATTGGTGCCGTGGCCCTTCTCCTGCGGGCACGCCGGGCGCCGCGCATCACCCGCCTCGGGTCGATCGTCGGATTCGCCGGGGTGCTGACGGCGGCCGTCGGGGGGCTGGCCAGCGTGGACCACCCCACCCGGTTGCTCGGCGTCGGCCTCATGCTCGTCGGTACCGTGGTCGCCGGCTTCGGCTACCTCATGGTGGTCATCGAGGTCACCACCAACCGACCGCCCGCAGATCCACCAGGAGAGGCGGTGCATGGCGCCCCGCCCACGCTCTGATCAGCGCACCCCCCGTCGCTATGGGCCCGTCGCTATGGGGCCTGTCGCTATGGGGAGAGCTTCGTAGCGCCGCACGAACGGCCCGGGGGCGAATCGACCACGCGACGCGTCCACGGCGAAGTCGAGCATCAGGTCGAAGAGCTCCTCCAGCACCAGACGGGCCTGCAGGCGGGCGGCGCCGGCGCCGATGCAATGGTGCGGCCCGTAGCCGAAGGTGAGCATGCGCCGGAACCGGCGGGTCACATCGAGATCGTCAGCCGTCGGACCGAACTCACGAGGATCACGATTGGCAGACCCGTACAGAAGGTGGATCTTGCTGCCGGCCGGGATGGCCGTTGCGTACAGTTCCAGGTCACGGGTCGTTGTCCGGGACAGGCCCTGCACCGGGCTCGTCACCCGCAGTAGCTCTTCAACGGCGGCGGCGATGAGTCCCCGGTCGTCGAGGAGCAACCGCCTCTGGTCGAGATGCTCGGTGAGAGCGACCGCCGCCCCGGCGAGCAAGCCGGAGGCGGTGTCGTTGCCGCCGGCGATCATGACGAAGCAGTAGCCGAGGATCTCATCGAGATCGAGAGGCCGACCGTCGACCTCGGCAGCCACGAGGTCCGACAGCATGTCGTCGCCGGGGTGCCGACGTCGCCACTCGATCAGCTCGGTGAAGTAGGCGTACAGACCGGCCACAGCCTCGGCGGCGTCGCGTACCGTGTTGCCGGTGGCGTTGGCTTGCACGATGGCACCGCTCCAGGCGTCGAATCGTGCCCGGTCGCTCTCCGGCACGCCCAGATACATGGCCACCACCAGCGTGGGCAGCGGCCCGGCCACCATCTCGATGAAGTCGGCTTGGCCGGACTCGGCCAGTGTCGCCACCCGCCCACGCACGAACGCCCGCAACGCCGGTTCGAGCTCAGCAACCTTGCGGGGGGTGAATCCCCGGCTGATGAGCCGCCGGAACGTCGTATGGTGCGGCCGGTCCATCATCACCAGGGTGGGCTTCAGTCCGAGGGTCAGGATCTCGTTGTCATCGAAGGTCAGGCCCTGCGCCGACGAGAAGGTATCGGTGTCCAGGGCCGCTTGGAACACGTCTTCGAAGCGGGAGAGCACCCAGAACCCGTGGGACGACTTGTGCGCAGGATCCTCGTCCCGCAGGCGCCGGTAGACGGGGTAGGGGTCGCGCTGGAGGGCCGGGTCGAACGGGTCGTAGATCAGTGGAGCGGTTTCAAGTGCCACGGCGGGGTCCTTTTCCGGGCGTCGACCGAAGAGACGATCGATGCAGGACTGGACGATGACGAACCAAGGGTACCGAGGTGCACGCCTTGCCACCCGATCCCCGGGTGGTGCACGGGGGCTGGGGCCGAACCGGTGGGCCCCATGATCCGGCACGAAGGGTGCCCGGGGGGTAGCCTCGCCGCTGTGACGACCCGGTTGGGGGCCGGAGAGCTACCCGTCGATTGGACCCGGACCGGTGTCGCGGCGCGGCTCAACGGCTACGTGGCCCTCACCAAACCCCGGATCATCGAGCTCCTGCTCGTCACCACCGTCCCGACCATGTTCGTGGCCGCCCGCCACGTGCCCTCTGTCGGTCTGATGGCCCTGACCGTCGCCGGTGGAGCGTTGGCCGCCGGCGGCGCCAACGCCCTGAACATGGTGTACGACCGCGATATCGACGCTCTCATGGAGCGGACGAAGAACCGGCCCCTCGTGACCGGGGTGATCACCCCCCGGGCCGCCACCGTGTTCGCCGTGACGCTCGAAGTGGCGGCCTTCGTGCTGCTGTGGTCGACGGTGAACGCCCTCTCGGCCGTTCTGGCCGTGTCGGCCACCGCCTTCTACATCGGCGTCTACACCATGTGGCTCAAGCGGTCCTCCCCGCAGAACATCGTCATCGGTGGGGCGGCGGGGGCCGTCCCGGTGCTCGTCGGATGGAGCGCTGTGACCGGGCACCTGGGGCTGGCGCCCTTCGTGATGTTCGCCGTCATCTTCCTGTGGACGCCGCCGCATTTCTGGGCCCTGGCTGTGCGTTACCGCGATGACTACTCGAACGCCCACGTGCCCATGCTCCCGTCGATCGCCGAGCTGCCGACGGTGACACGCCGGATCATGGCCTACGTCGTGGCCGTGTGGGTGGCGTCGCTCCTGCTGGCGCCGGCGGCGCACCTGAACGTCGGCTACGCCGGAGCCGCCTTCGTGCTCGGTGGTCTTTTCTTCGCCTACGCCTGGACCCTGTTACGGGACCCGAGTCCCCGTCGGGCCATGAAGCTGTTCGGATTCTCGATCACCTACCTGACGGCGCTCTTCGTCGCCATGGGAGCCGACGCCGTCATCCGGGTCCACTGAGATCGCCGGCGGGACAAGAGCGGTGCCACGATGTCGACCGAGGTGACCGAGCAACCGCCGGCGACGCCGGCACTGTCGGAGGCCGAGCGCGCCGCCGCCTTCCGTCGGGCCGAGCCCAAGGTGCCGCGCAACTTCGTCCTCATCGTCTTGGCCGTCTTCGCCGTGCTCGGCATCGGCGGCGTTCTGGGCGAGCACCTGCTGTCGAGCGTCGGTCTCAACCCGGGGGCGGGCACCACGGCTGCGTCCACCACGCCGACGTCGGTGACAGCCCGGACCGCCGTGATCGCCCCGCCGGCGCCGCCGACGTCGGCGCGGGAGGTGGGGGCGCCGCTCCGGGCCTTCATGGGGATCACGGACATGGGCGGAACCCCGGCACCGTCTTTCTCGCTCGTCGACCAGTCGGGGGGCGCCGTGTCGCTGGCCGAGGAGCGCGGCGACGCCGTCGTGCTGACCTTTTTCGACTCCCCCTGCCAGGACATCTGCCCCGTCATGGCGGCTGAGCTCCTGCGGGCCGCCGCCGACCTCGGTCCGGAGGCGTCCCGTGTCGTCTTCTTGACCGTGAACACCGACCCGGTCGTGCTCTCCAGCGCCCCGGCGTCGGCCGCCGCGGCGCGCACCGGTCTCGGGACCCTGGCCCACTGGCACTTCCTGACGTCGAGCCTGGGGCACCTGAACGCGGTGTGGAAGGCCTACGGCGTGTCGGTCAACGTGTCGCCTGCCAGCGGAGTCGTCGCCCACAACGACGTCATGTACTTCATAAGCCCCACCGGGCGCCTCCGGTACCGGGCCACACCCTTCGCCAACGAGGACTCGTCGGGAGCGTTCAGCTTGCCGTCGCCCAGCGTCGCCCGGTGGGGCCAGGGGATCGCCACCTACGCCGGCCAACTGCTCGGGAGCACCTCGTGAGCGGCCTGTCCGGCCCCACCACGACGGACCGTCCTTTCCCCCCGGCGTCCGAACCGGAACCGCCACGCACCCCTTGGTACCGCCGGCGGGCGTTTCTCGTCTGCGTCGGTGTCGTCGTGGTCGTGGCCGTCGCCGTCATCACTGATCTCCCCACGCCGACGTCGCGGGCATCGGACATCCAAGCCGAGTCCGCCGTCATCAGTGAGATCAACGCCGATGTCGCCCCCTGTGTCTTCTCCGTCCACGAGGCCCTGATGCTCTACGCCGATGAATCGGGCACGTTGAGCGCCGCCCACCGGGCCCAGATCCCGGGCCTGCTACGCGACGACCAGACCGCATGCTCCTACACGAACGCCAACATCTTCGACCTCTCGGACATCGACCTTCTGGGCACCCCCGCCGGCAAGCAGGTCGGCCAAGCGGTGAACACGGCCACCGTGTGGGCCACCTCCGACGCCCTGGCGGCGATAGAGGCCGTCCAGACCCTCACCACGAACCCGGCAGACCGCAAAACCCGGTCCCGGCTGCTGGCCGATGAACGGCTCCTGGCCGCCGATCGCGACAAGGCCACCTCCGAGATCGACGCCGCCGGGCGGTTGCTCGATACCCGCCTTCCGACGCTCGGTCTGTCCACGCAGGCGCTGCCCGGCGTGTCCGGGTCGTAGCCACCCCTAGTCGTTCAGCCAGGGCGCGTGGTCGAACACGGCCGACGTCTCCTTTAGCGGGGCCGTGTAAAGGAAGAACCCGAGAGCAGAACGCTACGCGCATGTGCGAGCTGCTGGTCGGCTTGCCCGACGCAACCTCAAACCCCACCACTCGGGGCGACGTGCCTTGACCTTCGGGTTCGCTGCCCGATCACGCCCCGTGACAGCTGTGGCGGCAGCACAATACACAGCCGCGACCGCATCGAGGGGTGGTGTGCCACTCAAGGAGACGAGGCCGAACCACTCGTCACCGACGATGACTTTCGGTATTTTCATACCTCAGCCAAGGTCAAGCAGTTGTACCGCGGCCCCGCGGGCCACCAACACGGATCCTCCTATTTCCCCATCGACCACCTTCAGGTGGCATGCCATACTCGTCGACCAGCGCAGGGAGGTTCTCTGATGGCGGTGGGATCAGGGCTCGCGCACCTAGGCGGCTATCCGTTTGAGGCGCGTTACAGCGATGGGTCACTGGTACGCGCGCGAGCCGCGGCCGATGTCGCCGCGGACGCCTACATCTACTTCAGTTGCCTGTTTTCAGGAGTCGAGCCCGACATCGCCGTCATCGTGGCCGACGAGGCGGACTGGGAGAGCAGGCAGCCATACGGGCTGCCGTTCTTTAACGATGACGATGGTCAGATCCGTCCCGGCATCGTGGTGATGCCCGCCGGAAGCGGAGACTTCTGGATCGCAATTGGACAGGACCTTCACGAGGCGTCGCCGCGCGGTCATACGAGATTGCTTGCGACATACCCCGACGGCGCAGGTGGCTTGGATCTGCAGCCATTTTTCGACCTCATCACGATCCATGAGCTCGGCCACGCATTCGAAATGCTCGGGGATCTCAGGTTGCCGACCTTCTGGCTGGGCGAGATCTTCGCCAACCTGGCCCTCCACGCGTTCGTCGCAACGAGGCAGCCGGAAAGTCTGAACACGCTTGAGGTGCTTTCCACCGTGGGAGCGCAGAGTCGGCGCCTTGGCGATCGGATGCGCGCCGAGGGTTACAGCACGCTGGAGGATCTCGAAGCCCACTACACGGGCGGTGATGATCCGATGAGTCCGCTGAACTACGTCTGGTACCAGTACCGGTGGCAGCGACTGGCGGCAAAGATCTTCAACGCCGATGGCGAGGACGGGCTGGTCCGCTTCTGGCGTTGCTTTCACGCAACTGATCGCGTCAGCACCGGCGACCTGACGGCAACGTCCTTGGCATCTCTACTCAAGACCGAGGTGAGCGAGACTCTCGGCCGAGCAATCCAGGCATGGCGATAGTTTTGAGACCGCCTGCACAAATGGAGCCCACACGGCGACGCAGTCGAGCGGTTCAGCTCACCCGAGGCGGCACCAATCGTTCTGGGAACGACACAAACCCGGCGTTTAGGGGCACCAGATTGAAGATTCCCGCACTGACACCCGACGCAGATCTTCACCGACCAGAGCTCAGCCTGCTCGGTGGAGCGAGAACATACGCTCCGCCAGCGGCCCTACTCGGTACTGACCTTCTCGAGCCTCTCTAGGGTGGCCGTCATGGATTCGAGCACCGAATTGGTCCCGTTGATCCACTCCCCGCCCTCGCGNNGTGGCGTTGTCACCGTCCGGAGTGAGGCTATAGCCCCAGCGATAACCCGCAGGGATGCCGACTTTGGATGGATCACCGTCAGCCGTAGGGAGGTCTCCCGGAGCGGGTTCCCAAAAGATGCGGCGATTTGGCTCGAACTCCACTACATAGTTGAGCATGAGGTAGTCGCGACCGAGCCGATGCATCTTCATGGTGAAGGTCTCGCCGACACCGGAGATGGGACGGTCGACGACGGCTCCCCGAAGCATGCCGGACCCGTCNNTGTCATGGTTCAGTCCTCTCTGGTGCTTTGCACTTGCCCTACCGAGCACATCCAGCAGTTCATACAGATGGACGTCGCAGGTGCCGCAAATTCATTCATCGGTCAACATTTAGTATCGGGACCGATTCGAGGAAACCCACATCGACAGTGGTGTCAGCAAGGTGCGGACTCGCACCAGGGAACGGTTACACCCCGTCCAACGCTCTAGGAGACTGCTGAGCAA
>PKWD01000409.1 GCA_003131945.1 Acidimicrobiaceae bacterium | reverse complement strand
CTCCTGCTCAATCCCGAGCGCCCCCCACGGCCGGTGGCGGGGGAACGACGCCCAGCTCTGTCCGACCCTCCTCGCCGTCGACAACGAGCGCCCGTGATCCCGGCACCGGGCAACATTCCGTCACTTCCACGACGGATCCGGAAACGTCGACGTCGACGACATCGGGTCGTTCGGAACCCGCTCCGGCCGGCGGTAGACGATCGGCCCCGAGGATCGTCGACGCCGTGCCGGAGGCGATCAACAGACAGACAGCGGGATCACCGGTACCCCTTCTTGTCGGTGCCGGTGTCGTGGCCGCGCTCATGGGGGGCGCCGGCATCGTGGCGTGGCGTCGCCGCCGCATCAGCTGACCCGTGTCCGCCGGCGCTCTTCGTTCCAGGATCGGTGCCGGCCATCGGGTTCCACGCACCCTCCACCCGGTGGCCTGGTGGATCTGGGCCCTCGGATTGGCCGCCGCCGTCAGCCACACCACCAATCCCGTCCTGCTGCTTCTCGTCCTGGGGGTCCTCGCTTTCGTGGTCGCCAACCGCCGGGCTGATGCTCCGTGGGCCCGGGCGTTCAAGTACTACCTGTACCTCGCCCTTACCGTCGTGGCCATCCGCGTGATCTTCCGATCGGTCTTCGGAGGCGACATCGGTGCGCAGCACGCGGCGGTGCTGTTCACATTGCCTCACATACCCCTGCCCTCGTGGGCGGCGGGGATCCAGCTCGGGGGTCCGGTCACGCTCGAGGGCACCATGGCGGCGCTCTACGACGGGCTGAGACTGGGAACGCTGCTGTGCTGCCTAGGTGCCGCCAATACGCTGGCCAATCCGAAGCGCGCTTTACGCGTGCTGCCGGGGGCGCTCTACGAACTCGGGGTGGCGGTCGTGGTCTCGTTGAGCGTGGCCCCGCAATTGGTGGAGAGCGTGCAGCGGGTGCGACGGGCCCGCAAGCTGCGCGGCGGGGCCACGGGCGGCTTCCGTGCGCTGCGAAGCATTGCCATCCCCGTGCTCGAAGACTCCCTGGAGCGGTCACTTCGACTGGCGGCGGCCATGGACTCACGCGGCTACGGACGCACGGGGGGGGTATCACCAAAGACCAGGCGGACCACCGGTGCGCTCATGATCACGGGAATGTGTGGTCTCTGCATCGGTGCCTACGGTCTGCTCAACGGCTCGACACTGAGGTCGTTCGTCCTGCCCGCCTTCACGGGGGGAACCGTCCTGTGTTGCCTCGGTCTGCTGCTCGGAGGCCGCCAGGTCCGCCGCAGCCAGTACCGGCCCGATCCCTGGAAGGCGCCGGAATGGACCGTCTCGTTGTGCGGGATGGTTCCGGCCGCCATCCTCATCGCCGGAGTCGGCTTCAGTGCCGTCGGCGTCTACCCGCCCACCGATCCACTTGTCTGGCCGTCGTTTCCCTTGGTGCCGGCGGTGGCCATCATCGCTGCCGCCGTGGCCGCCTGGGCCGCCCCGCCGCCTCTTCGCCCCGAGCGATCGGCACAGCCAACGGAACGTCCCGTGTCCGAAACCACTGCNNTCGACATACCGCACGGGTGCCGACGTGATCGAGTTCGAACATGCGAGCGTCACCTACGCCAACGCCACCACCCCAGTCCTGCGCGATGTCGATCTCCATATCGAAGAAGGCGAGCTGGCCCTCGTCGTCGGTCGCACCGGTGTCGGAAAGTCGACCTTGCTCGGTGCCATCAACGGCCTGGTTCCGCACTTCACCGGTGGGACTCTCTCGGGTCGGGTGGCGGTGGACGGTCGTGATACGCGGACCCATGCGCCGCGCGAACTTGCCGACGTCGTCGGTGTGGTCGGCCAGGATCCCCTGGCCGGTTTCGTGACGGACACGGTGGAAGAAGAGCTTGCCTACGCCATGGAGCAGTTGGCGGTCCCCCCAGAAGTGATGCGGAAGCGGGTGGAGGAGACGCTCGATCTCCTGGGCATCGCCGACCTGCGGAGCCGCGCTCTCTACGAGCTCTCCGGTGGCCAGCAGCAGAGAGTGGCCATCGGCTCGGTGCTCACCGCCCATCCGCGCATTCTGGTTCTCGACGAACCGACTTCTGCTCTGGACCCCACCGCCGCCGAGGAGGTGCTCGCCGCCATTACCCGCATGGTCCATGACCTCGGGGTCACCGTCGTCCTCGCCGAACACAGGCTCGAGAGGGTGGTCCAGTATGCAGACCGGGTCATCGAAGTGCGACGAGACGGGACAGTGTCGTCCGGGCCCCCGGCCGAGATGCTGGTCTCCACCGAGGTCGCCCCTCCGGTGGTCGAGCTCGGCCGGCTCGCCCGTTGGCATCCGCTTCCGTTGTCGGTGCGCGACGCCCGACGTCGCGCTGGGCCGCTGCGGGCCGAGCTCGCCGGCGTGACAGTCGCCCCTCCGGCGCGGACTGTGGGCCGAAGACGTGCCGGGGTCCTCCTCAAGGCTCGAAAAGTGGTGGTGAGATATGGGACCGTGGTGGCTGTACGCGGGGTCGACCTCGAACTCTTCGGTGGCCAGGTGACGGCTCTCATGGGCCGCAACGGCTCGGGGAAGTCCTCGCTTTTGTGGGCGCTCCAGGGCTCCGGAGAGCGTCAAGCCGGATCCGTCGACGTCGGTGGCGTCGACCCCGGGTCGCTCTCGTCGGCCAAGGCCCGTCGACTCATCGGCCTGGTGCCCCAAACTCCGGCGGACCTCCTCTATCTCGACACCGTGGCCCAAGAGTGCGCCCAAGCCGACCGCGAGTCGGAGGGATCCAGCCACGAGAGTGCCCGGGCCCTTCTCGATCGTCTGGCTCCGGGTATTGCCGACGGAACGCACCCGCGTGACCTCTCTGAAGGTCAACGCCTCTCGCTCGTCCTTGCCGTTCAGCTGGTGGCCGCCCCTCGGGTCGTCCTTCTCGACGAACCGACACGGGGTCTCGACTATCGAGCCAAACGGACCTTGATCGACATCATCGACCTCCTGGCCTCTGAAGGCCGGGCCATAGTGGTGTCGACCCACGACGTGGAGTTCGCCGCCGCCGCTGTGGATCGGGTCGTCGTGATGGCCGATGGCGACATCGTCGCCGACGGGCCGACGGCAGATGTGGTGGGTGCCTCCCCGGCCTTCGCCCCTCAGGTGGCGAAGATCCTGGCTCCGCTGGCCTACCTCACCATGGACCAGGTGCGATGCGCCGTTGCCGACGTGCCACCATGCTGAGGCCGGCCGTCGCCATACGGGTCGGTATGCGGTCACGAGTGACAATCGTCATGGCTTCTCTCCTTGGACTCGTAGCCTTCCTATGGCCATTTGTGGTCGCCCCCGGAACGTTCGGTGACAACGCCATGGCTCCGCTGATGTTCGGAGTGCTGCTGGTCCTCGTGCTCGCCGTCGTCTTCGCCGATATTTCTGACGGCGGTATCGATGCCAAGGCCATCGCCATGCTGGGGGTGCTGTCGGCCATCGGGGCCGCCCTGCGCCCATTGGGGGCCGGCACGGCGGGCATCGAGACGGTCTTGTTCACGCTGGTGATCGCCGGGCGGGTCTTCGGCCCCGGCTTCGGCTTCGCCCTGGGATGCACAACGCTGTTCGCGTCAGCACTCATCACCGGTGGCGTGGGGCCGTGGATGCCGTACCAGATGTTCGGATGTGCATGGGTGGGGATGTTCGCCGGACTGCTCCCACCGGTGAAGGGCACCCGTGAGGTCCTGATGCTGGCCGTCTACGGCGCCCTGTCGGGGTACGTCTTCGGCTTCATGCTGAACCTCTCGTTCTGGCCATTCGTCATCGACCCGCACAGCACGGTGGCCTATCTACCGGGTGCCGCATTTGCCACCAACGTGCACCGGTACCTGGTATTCGATGCCACCACGTCGCTCGGCTGGGATACGGGCCGAGCCATCACCACCTTCGTCGGCATCGGGCTTCTCGGTCCGGCCATGCTGGCCACGTTCCGTCGCGCCTCGCGCCGAGCCGCCTTCGAGGCACCCATCGTCTTCGAGGACCCGAATGGCCGTCGCTGAGGCGGGTGTCTACGTACCGGGCGCCGGACCGAGGATGCCGTGGACGGCACCGAGAAGCTGCTGGGGCGACACCGGCTTGTGCAGGTACTGCACCACCTTGACGCCGAGCCGCTGGCGCTCCTCGGCGCTCAGACTGAAGGCCGAGTGGACGACGACCGGAGGCAACTCCACCAGGGCCTCGATGAGCGACACTCCGTCGAGCTTGGGCATCCGGATGTCGAGCAGGACCATGCCGTAGCGGTTCTCCCGCAGCAGCCCGAAGGCGGCCGCACCGTCCTCGGCCTCGACCACGCTGAAACCTGAGGTTCGCAGGACCTCGCACATCGACCGGCGCACGTCGGCCTCGTCGTCGACCACGAGCACGTCGGCCCGCAGGGTGCGCGCCTCGAACGGGACGGACCCGGTGCCTCCACTGGTCATCGCTGTTGCCGCCGCCGTGCCATGCGGGTCATGACGTTCACCGTCGTGCCAGCTCGGGGGCCGAGGCGATGGGAAGTCTCACGGTGACGACAGCACCACCGGTCGCACCGTTACGCAAGGAGACGTCGCCTCCGTGGGCCTCGACGATGCGGGACACGATGGCGAGCCCGAGTCCGGTCCCACTGGCCTTGGTGGTGAAGAACGGATCGAAGACCCTGTCCATGGTCGCCGCCTCGACTCCACTCCCGGAGTCGGCGATGGTGAGGACGACGTGCCCGCCCTGCGTCGATGCCTGAACACGCAAGGTCCCCCCGTCGGGCATGGCCTGGAAGCCGTTCACGATCAGGTTGGCGATCACCTGGGTGAACTGATCGCTGTCGGCCTGGAACACGAGGGGCGGGACGTCGACCTCCACCTCGATCCCCGACGGGGCGGGCGTGGCCTCGAGCACCTCCTCCACGACGGCGCCAAGATCGATGGGGACAGGATTCGGTTCGCGGTGGCGGATGAAGGCCGTGAGATTGTCGGCCAGGGTGGCGGCCCTGGTCGTCTGGCGTTCGGCCATGTCGAGGTGCCGATCGATGTCAGGGGTGATCGTGGTTCCGAGGGTATGGCGGACCATGAAATGGGCGTTGATGACGGCGGCCAGCGGATTGCGCAGCTCGTGGCCGATGGTGGATGCCATCTCGCCCAGAGCCGATAGTCGTTCGCTACGCATGAGAGCGGCATGGGAGCGGTCGAGCTCGGCGGTGCGCTCGGCCACGAGGTTCGTGGCGTAGCGGTGGCGCCGGACGAGGACCTCGACCGTGCTGCCGATGGCCAAGGCCAGAAGGAGACCGACACCGAGGATGATGTAAGGGGCGGCATTGGGGAAGTCGCCGGCGAGGGGGGTCCGAGCCGAGGCCACGAGCCACCACTTCTCGGACCCGACACCGACGGCGGCCACGGCCGTGGGGCCGACGAGGGGCAACGAATGTGTGTTGGAAAGGACCAACTGATCCTGTGTGGGTTCCCGTGTCGCATACACGGCGGCCCGTAGGACGCGGAACGGCGCCCCCTGCACCGCCGTGATGGCGAGGAAAGGACTGATCTGCAGCTGCTCGTAGATGGCTGTGCCGGTCGGTGCCAGGGGCGGCCCGACGGCGAACCCGAGCGTCGCCGTCTTCCCGTTGTAGTTCACCGGACCCGGAGTGATATCACCACCGGCTTTGGCGAGCGTCGCCTCCACCGCCGCGCCGGGGGGCTGTCCGACGGTGAAACCCTTTCCGACGACGGCCGTGACGACGAACCCGGTACTCGTCTTGCGGGCCAGGATGACGGCACCGGCAGCGGCCGCCGCCAACTTTGCCTCGGTGTCGAACGCCGTCGGCGAGGCGTTCGTCAGGGTCACACCGGAGGCGAGAGCTTGGAGCGGGGCGCCGATGGTGGTGACGAGCGACGAGACGTACTCGGCCGCCTGGGTCGTGTCGCTCTTGAGCAGGGCCTGGTTCTGGCTGGCGACGCTGCGGTTGGTGAGCACGAAGCCCAGCACCGTGGCCGCGGCGACGACCAGCGTGACACCTACCGTCAGAGGAGAGGGTCGCCAACCACCCCGCTCCATTGTGCCTCCCCGCACTTGTTCATCTCGTGGGTTCGTGTGCTGCGTGTTTTGCGATTCTCTACCTGGTCAGGCGGTACGTCAACGATATGCGCCGTCACCTGCGCGCCCCCCGTGACGACGGCAGTTGCCCATCAAGACCGATTCAGCACGTCCCCACAGCCTTTGCCGTGACTCAGGGGACACACACGTGGAATTACCTATGTGGAATTACCTATACCGATTCAGGTGGAACCACCTGGTCGGCGTGGGCCCGCATCTCGTGACACCAGGGAAGGAGCGGATGGGGCCGTTATCGCTCGGGGGGAACCTGCGCTGCTGTCGGGAGGCCGTTGGTCAAGACATAACGGACCAACTCGGTTCGGGATTCGAGGTCGAGTTTTGTGAAGACGTGGTTGACGTGGCCCTCCACGGTGCGCGTACTCACGCCCAGGCGAATGGCGATCGCCTTGTTGGACAGTCCGTCGGCCACCAGGGCGACGACCTCCTGTTCCCTGAGCGTGAGTCGGGGCCCTCGGGCGACGGCGGTCAACGAGTTCGCCCCGGCCAGGCGGCTGGAGACGGCCGGATCGAGAACCGTCGTTCCCATGCCGACGGCACGCACGGCGTTGATGAGATCGTCACGGGCCATGGTCTTCAACAGGTAGCCGGCCACGCCCGCTTCGAAGGCCCGGCGAACGAAAGCATCGTCGTCGTGGGCCGAGAGGATCACCACGCGGGTGGCCGGATGGTCGGTCGACAACTGACGCGCCAGATCGATGCCGTTGCGCCCGGAGAGCTGGATGTCGACGAGGGCGAGGTCAGGGCGACGTTCGCCGATCACGGCCAGCGCCGCGTCCCAGGTCCCAGCCTCGCCCACCACGACNNTTGGTCGATGACGTTCAGCGCCGCATCCCAGGTGTCGGCCTCGCCCACCACCACGATGTCGTCCGTGGTCTCGAGCACCTGTCTCGTCCCCGCCCGCAGCACCTCGTGGTCGTCGATGACGACCACGCGCAGGGGCCCGTCAGATCCCTTGTCGTCGAATCCCCCCACACCGCCGGACACACCCAAATTCTACAGCGAAGACTTTCATCACCCGCTGTTATCGGACCGACCCTTCCTGTAGGACCGCCCGGTTGGCCCTTTCGGGCCCCGTCGGGGCGCCCCCGGGAGTCGGTCGGTGTTGACCCAATATTGGCTCGAGACAGAGCGAACGTTGTCCGTGAGCCCTCACGCTGTTCCCCAGGTCCGCGTCGGATCTGCCACTGGGTGGCGGGGGGATGGAGAATGAGACGGTTCGTGCCCGGTGTCGATTCCTATCTGGGACCCGGGGTCCCGGCCCTGTTGCGATTCACGGGGCCCGAATTCGGAGAGATTTCCCTGATCAAAGAGCGGGTGACAACCCTGAGCGACAGGTTCCGGCAGCTGTGTTACTGGCGCCAGGTCGTGAACGCAGAGAACAACTGAAAAGGCATTCCCCGGTCCACAACCTTTCCGGATCATCCCCGGACGGCGATTGCCATCAGCCGGGGACGGCGACCCGGAGTCGAACGGTGACGCTGCTCGTGTGTGGCGCCAGTGTCACCGTGCCGGTGCGACGGTTGATCGTGCCGGAGGAGGTGCCGGCGATGTTGCCCACGAATGACGGCAGCTGGAAGAGCACCGGGCCCGACGGCGGTCGACCGCTCAGGGTCAAGGACACCGATGTGCCGGTGGACGAGATCCTGATGCCGAGCCTCTGACCGTTGGTGGTCGGGAAATTGGTGACCGACATCGACCGGCCCGAACGCAGCCACGGGGCCGGCACACCGCGGCCCACGATCAGGGTGCCATCGGACCTCTCGGCCACGAGTGAGTCCAACAAGACTTTGTTCGCTTCGGACATGGCCCAGGCATGGGGGGAGGAACCCTGACCGGCGGCCGGGTGCTTCCCGGCCCATGGGGTCGTGGCCGAGGGGGCGCTCGAGCTTTCCCACCAGGAGTACGGCCCGCTCTGATCGTTGGTGATCATGAACTCGTAGCTCACGATCCCCTGGTCACGATGGTGTGTGCTGGCCAGGCCCCAGCTGCCGTAGCCGGCGTTGTAGGCGGTCGAGTAATAGTCCGATGGAAAGCCGCCGAACGTGTTCGGGGGGAGCTCGCCCCGCAGCCGACCGAATCCGTAGGAGTAGGTGGCGTCGATAAGGGTGAGCCCGGGTCCAGACACGGGCGCGTCGAACAGTTGGGCGTCCCAGGCCCATTTCCCGAACTGGAAGGGCGCCGCCCAGTTGGCGTCCTCGGGGTTGTTGCACCGGTTCGAGGTATTGGGTTCGGTCATGGAACAGGGGAGGTAGTTCAGCTGCGAGCGGGTGATGGTGGCGTCGAGGGTGGCACTGGTCGCCGCCAGGAGGGCGTCGTACTCAGTCGTCGCCCATTGCACTTCCGTGTGGTCGTCGACGCGCTGGGCCAGGTAGCGGTAGGCGGCGAGGCCCATCAAAGCTTCGTAGTCGTCGACGGTCCAGTAGCCGTCGGAATCGATGTCGTTCGTGAGCCCCATGATCCCGCCGGGGCCGGTCCGGTCGGCGGCGATGGTGTGGGCGGTGTTTTCGATGCTCGGCTCGGTGGCCCCGCCGGGCCCGGCAGTGGCGAAGTTCGCCTTGACGAAGCTGAGATCACCGGTCTTCATGAGGTAGATGGCCCAGGGCCATGCGTACGTCCAGGTTCCGTCCTCGTACTGCCCCTGCGACCCGACGACGTTGCGCGCTTCGAGCAGCAGCGCGTGGGCGTTGGCATAGTCCCCCTGGGTGAAGAGGTTGGCCAGGATGCCGACGACGTCGTGGCTGAACTCTGATTCGTAGCCGTTGACGCCGGTGTTCAGGTCGTTCCCGCTGCGGGCGATCTCGGTGTAGATGAATCCGCTGCGGTAGGCGTCGTCGAGCGATGCATCGGGGACCGAGACGGCGGCGATCCGGGCCAGTTGCTCGTTCCAGAAACTCTTCATGTGGGAGAAGTGCCGAGCGAAGCTCCCGGCGCTGTCCAACATGGCCGCCGTGGGCCACGGGTAGTCGTTGCCGAAGCGGTCGACCGCCACCACGTAATCATGGACGGCCGACCCATGGGCCGTGACGGTGTCAGGGGCCGTGTTTAGAGCCACCAGTCCGGCCGACGGGGCCGGATCGGCCACAACGACATGGGCGGTGGCGTTGTCGACGGCCACCCGGCTGTAGACGGCGACGTAGGAATCGCCGCCCAGCTGCACCTTGTCGGCGAACTCCGTGATCGAGACGGTGGCGCCGGAGATCCGGAACGTCGTGACCTGGGCGGGGAGATAGCCGCCGGCGTCGGCCCATGTCATCGGGGCGCCGTCGTAGATCCCGAATCCGAAGTTCCGGTTGATGCCGTCCTGGACGAAGAAGGTCCCGCCCAGGCACGTCACGACCCCCTGATGATTGCCGGCCCATCCGATGGCCGAGGCGGTGCCGTCGGCACCGGTGTAGGCGTCGGTGTTTATGTTGAAATTGCAGTCGTACCGGGGCGACGGACCGGCGGTGGCGACGACAGCGGTGGGGGAGCCTTGGGCACCGGGCGGCGCGATCGTGGCGGATGCTCCCCGGGCGGCGACGGGAACGGTCACGCCCCCGAGGACGATCACAGCCACGACCACCGATGCGCCGAGTGGCCCGATGCCCATTCGTCGATGTCTGCTGCCGCTCGTCCTGACCGCCGTTCGGGTGCCCACCGGGACAGTCTGCTGTACCGGGCATGCCCGGTGCCGGTGCCGGCGCCGGTGCCGGTGCCGGTGCCTCAGCCGGCCACGACCGTCAGGGTGAACGCCTAGTTCACGACGGTCTTGGTGGAGCCCTTTGCATAGGTGGAAACGATGGTGAAGTTGTCGACGCCGATTTTGACGGGGGTGCCGGAGATGGTGGTGGTGCCGTTTTCGTTCTTCTCGAGAGTGAGGTGCTTCGGCAGCTTGCCCTTCTTCGAGATCGACGGCACCGGTACGCCTGTCGTGGTGATCGTGAAAGAGAAGGGGGAACCGACCGTGTCGGTGGCCCGGTCGGGGCTGGTGATGACCTGGGGCGGCAGGGCCAGGTTGACCGACCCGAAGTCGCAGGGTGCGGGTCGGGTCACGCCGCGCTGGTCGGGAGTCGAGCACAACGATGCGTTGGTGACGGCACCGACGGCGGGCGACGCCGATGAGATGATCGACGAAGGCGGCCGATGCCGCCACCTCGGGCCGCGTGGGCGACATGCATGGACTTCAACTCGGCGTGGCCCCCGTCGAGCTGCTTCAAGGCCCCGGCTCCGAGGAGCTCACCATCGAGGCGGAAGCTGAAGGATGTGACGGTGGGATCGAGGAGGCCGTCGACGTCGAGGGCGTGGACGTCCTCCGGGGGACTGTGCGAGTGGTTGAAGACAAGGTGGCCGTCGAGCAGCTCGCTCACGTCCGTGGCCCGTGGGTCGTCGATCGAGATCTCTCCCTCGGGTACAGCAGGAACCAACGTGACCGGTCAGGCCTTCGGGTCGAGGGCGCCGAACCGGACGCCGGTGAGCTCAACGGACACGTCCCAGAGGCGTCGGGCGGTGTCAGGATCCCTGGCCGCCCGCACGAACGACACGGGCTTGGGACCACCCCGCATGCCGAAGAGCCCGTCGGGGCCGAAGTACTGGCCGCCGCGCACTTCGGGTGCGGTGGCGGCGTAGAGGCTGGGGAGGGCTCCGCCGGCGGCGGACTGAGCGAAGACCGAGTTGCCGAGATCGCCGAGCCTCTTCATGATCCTCGACCCGCTCATCTGGGGGCCGACGGCCTGCAGGTTGGTGGCGGCGTAGCCGGGGTGGGACGCCACGCTCGTGAGGTCGACGCCCAGGTTGGTCGCCCGGCGGTCGAGCTCGAGGGTGAACAACTGGTTCGACAGCTTGGCCTGGGCGTAGGCGGTCCACTTCCCGTAGCGGCCCGCGCCGGTGAGGTCGTCGAACCTGATGCGCCCGATCCGGGCCACCTCGCTGCTGACCGTGACCACTCTGGCCCCTGGCCGTGCGGCCAGCCTGTCGAGGAGGAGTCCGGTGAGGGCAAAGTGGCCGAGATGATTGGTGCCGAACTGCATCTCGAAGCCGTCGACCGTCTCTCGACGGGGGATGGCCATGACACCGGCGTTGTTGACGAGGATGTCCAAAGCGTCGTGCTCGGCGGAGAAGTCAGCGGCGAACGTGCGCACCGAGCCCAAATCGGCCAGGTCGAGCCGGGCCAGTCGGACATCGGCGCCGGGGACCTCCCGGCCGATCCGGTCGAGGGCGTCACCCCCTTTGGCCTGGTCCCGACAGGCGAGGACCACATGGGCGCCGGCCCTGGCCAGGGCCAGCGACGTCTCATAGCCGAGGCCGCTGTTGGCTCCGGTCACCACGGCGGTGCGATGGGCGAGGGGCGGGATGTCGTCGGTGGTCCAAGGAGCCATGGACTGCGACCCTATGCGGCACGAGCGGGATCTTCTAGGTGTCGGAACCATCCCGGGCGACGACGTCGGAGCGTCGCCCTACCCTCGTCCGAGTGGCAAGAGTGACAGACGGCGAACTCCCGGGGTGCGTGCTCTGTCCGAGGACGATCTGGGTGCCTGTCTGGAGCTCGCGCTCGACCGTGGGTGGAAGGCCGAGGAAGCCAAGTGGTCCCTCCTTCTCGACGTGGGCGACGGTCTCGGGATCGATGACCCCGACGGCGGACTGGCCGGCGCCGCGATCGTCACCCGTTATCCACCCGACGTGGCTGTGATCGGCATGCTTCTCGTAGCCAGGCGCCACGGTCAGCGCGGCGTGGGACGACGTCTCACGCAACACGCCCTGTCACACTCGCCGGCCATGACGGTGTTTCTCTATGCCACGCCGCAGGGCATGCCCCTCTACGAACGCATGGACTTCCAGGTCCTCGAGACGGTGGTCAAGCACGTTGGGAGATACGAGCCGCTTCCCTTGGGGGGCGCCGGGCCCCAGGTCCGCTCCCTTGCTCCTGCCGACCGTCCGGAGGTGCTGCGACTCGACCGGGTCGTCTTCGGCGCCGACCGCAGGGCGATCCTGACGGCCATCAGTACCTTCGCCGAGCAGGTCGTCGTGGCTGAGGACTACCGTGGCCTTGTCGGCCACGCCGCCGCGTGGCGCAACCTCGAGGTGCTACATATCGGCCCAGTCGTCGCCCGGGACGACGCTGTCGCCCGGGTGCTGGTCGACACGCTTGCCGTGAACGCCCACGGGACGGTCCGAATCGACGTGCCCGAGCGATTCGCCCACTTTTCGCGCTGGTCGGAGGAACGGGGTTTGCTGCCTGTCGATGTCGCACCGCTCATGGTGCACGGCGGTCACGCGCTCCCCGGAGCACGACAGCGGCTCTACGCTCCTTTTATGCAGGCGCTGGGGTGACCTCGAGTCAGATCTATTGGCAGCGGATGCGTAGCCGGCCGTTCGACCGGCGACTGGCTCTTCAGCTGAATGCGGATGCTGAGACTGTCGAGGTCATCTCCACCGACCACAGAAGCGCCTCAAGAGCGGCCGAGGACAGAACGGCATCCGCCAGTCCGCTTCGAGTCGCCTGCTCGGGTCGGCCCAATTGGTAGTCCGCTACGTCCGCTACCAGTCGTCCGAGCGGTCCTTCTTGGTCGAGGAGCGCCGTTCGGAGATCGTCGTCAATGGGGAGGTCGTGCAAGACTTCTTCGAGCGGAACCTGGAGCAACACATCGAAGCTGGAGAGCATCCCAGCGGTGGAGGCGCTTTGCGTCGGCGACGGGTAGACGGCCTGCGCTGCCAACTCACAAATGCGGGCCCGCATGAGCGCCGTGATGAGTTCCTCTTCCGACGCCTGTCCCTTGCCGCAGAGGTGCTCGCCCTCGGGAGTCGAGAGGTCGCGGAGGAAGCTACCGCCGAGGCCTTCGCCAGGGCTCTCCGACGTCCTGCCTTCTCCATCGGTGCTCTGGGCATCTGATTGGCGTGGGCGTCAACGGCGT
>PKWD01000447.1 GCA_003131945.1 Acidimicrobiaceae bacterium | reverse complement strand
CCTGAACGTCAACCCGATCAAGCTGCTTGTCTTCGTGGCGGTCATCAACGGCTTCGCCGCCGCCCCCTTCCTCGTCGTGGTCATGTGGGTGTCGAGCGACAAGCGCCTCATGGGCGACTACGTGAACGGCAAGGCAGCCAAGATTCTCGGGTGGGCCACGGCAGCGCTCATGGGAGCGGCCGCCATCGCTCTGTTCGCCACCGGGGGTGTCAGCTTCTGATGATGCTTCGAGGCACGGGCGGCGCCGACTGGTCCCATCGTCGGTGAACCCCATCGAGCGGGTCGCCCGGCGAGTCGACGCTGCCCAGCAACGGTTGAGGCCAGCTGCGTTGACCTTCGGCGTGATGAAGAAGTTCGGCGATGACAACGCGGGCACGCTTGTCTCGAGCCTCGCCTTCTCCGCCTTCGTGTGCGTATTTCCGCTCCTGCTGGTTCTCATAACCGTGCTCAACATCGTGTTGGCCGGAGATCAGGGCGCCCGGAAGGCACTCCTCAACTCGGCCCTCAGCCAATTCCCGGTCATCGGCAGTCAGTTGGGCCACAACATTCACGGACTGCAACGCAGCTCGGTGATCGGCTTGGTCATCGGCCTTCTGGGGCTCCTGTGGGGATCAACGGGCCTGGCACAGGCCGGACTGTTCTCCATGGCGCAGATCTGGAACCTGCCCGGCCCCGAACGACCGAACTACGTCAAACGGCTCGGGCGGAGCTTCGTGTTCCTTGCCGTGCTCGGGTCAGGGCTCGTCGTCTCGACCGGTCTCGCCAGCTTCGGCACCTTCGGACGCCACAACATCGGCCTGGGCATCTTGAGCGAAGTCTTGGCCGTTCTGGTGAACGTCGTCATGTACTTCCTCGTCTTCCGAGTCCTGACTCCCAAGGCGGTGAACCGCCGGCAGCTCCTGCCGGGAGCGGTCTTGGGCGGCGTTGCCTGGACCATCCTGCAAGCCCTCGGCGGCTACCTGATCGGCCATGATCTCCGACACGACAGCGTCACCTACGGCGTGTTCGGCATCGTGCTGGGCCTGCTCGCGTGGATCTATGTGGGATCAGAGATCACCATTTATGCCGCCGAGTTCAACACGGTGCTGGCCAGACATCTGTGGCCACGCGGAATGGTCCAACCACCCCTCACCGAAGCTGACCAGCGGTCCATGGCCCTCCAAGCGACGCAAAACCAACGCCGACCTGAACAAGAGGTGTCCGTCGGATTCAATACACCGGCCATGTCCCAACGCGAGTGGCTTTCCTCTCGGGCCAACGAACCAGACGACGATGAGACAGGTAACAAAGTTGAACTTGGCCGGTCTGACGAACAAGAACCCTAGGCAAACTGCCGGCAGCAACCTCTCGTTGTTCGTCACACCGCGGCTAGCGCCGGACCCACAAGAAGGAGGACTGCAATTCGTTGCAGAGGTGCTCCAGGGTGCGAAAAGGCACCGGTCTTCTCGATCCGCCTCCTGTTCCCGAGTGCTCGGATGAGGCTGTCGGGCAGAAAGAGTTGCAGCACCACGGCGACGAACACGGCCAGCAGGGCGGTCCAGCGAGGCTCATCGTGCGACTGGATGCCTTGTCTATCAGTAATGACACAATCGGACAACGGATGGGCCCTCACCAGCGGCAGGGGAATCGGCGGTCATTCGTTTGATACCTCGACTGGCGGTTCAAGACTTGTGCGAGGACACACCGTGTTCATCGACGGCAGTCCGAGAGGAACGCTCTGAGCCACATCGACGTGACTACCCGGTCTCACCGGGACACCACACGTTGAAGTTACGCATCGTAGGCACCGGAACCAGCGAGAACGCTGAATTCTCCGTTGAGGTTGATGCCGGTGAGACGAGCGGGTTCCGGACCGAGAAGCTGCAATGGAAGAAGGTCTACACGGCCCCGCTTGGCATATTCTTCCCAGATAGATTTGCGGCCAGGCCTTGGATCCAGTTGGAGCAGTTGGAAGGCCTCGATCGATCGGCGAAAGCATTGTGAGCACGGGGCGTTTCGACGTGCTGGTCGTCGGGTCAGGGCCCGCTGGCAGCTTTGCCGCGCTCACGCTGGCCCGCCAAGGTGCACGGGTCGCACTTTTGGACAAGACGAGTTTCCCCCGTGACAAGGCGTGCGGCGATTTGGTGGGCCCCCGAGGCTTACAACTGCTGGTTGACGCCGGCCTCTCGATCTCCGGCGGCCTCAACGTCGACGACCTGGTAGTTGTTGGTCCCACCGGTCGTCGAGTTCGTCTGCCGTCCGCGACGGGGCATACCTACCCTGGGCATGGCACAACGGTCACGCGTGCCGCGTTTGACGCTTTCCTGCAGGAGGCTGCAATCGAGGCTGGCGCCATCCCGTTCATCGGCCGGGCTGATCGGCCGCTCGAAGCCGAAGGGCAGCTCGACGGCTACCGGACGGGCACCGGCGACGAGCTGCGTGCCGACTTTGTGATTGGCGCCGACGGCGCCACCAGTCACGTGGCGACTACCGCCGGACTGGTCGAAGCCGACAAGGTTTTGTGGGGCTTCGCCGTGAGGGCCTATCTCAACCAGTCTGTAGAGCTGCCAGTGATCGCATTGTGGGAACAGCGCCGCTGGCACGCGTTTCCCGGATACGGATGGATCTTCCCGGCCGCTAACGGGGGGGCAAACGTGGGGCTCGGTATCGCCACGCGCTCCAAGCGTTCGGAAGGAACTGGGGCTGCGCGCATGTTGCCTGCCTTCCTCGATCACCTTCGGGTGCTGGGCCTCATCGATGGCGCCGCCCCCGAGCCGTCTCGCCGACTTGGGGGCTGGCTCAAGATGGGGATGATCGGGACCACGCCTGCCAGAGGTAAGACTCTCCTGGTTGGCGATGCCGCCGGCCTGGTGAACCCGTTGCAAGGTGAAGGCATCGCGCAAGCCATGGGCAGCGGGATGGCTGCGGCAGAGGCAATCCTTCGCGCCCCAGGCCACCCCGCTGACCTGTATCGAGCCGCGCTGGCCGATGCACATCTTCCGTACCATCGGATCGCCGCCGTCGCTCATGCAACGCTGGTGGGTCGCCCAATCGCCGTTGCGACGGTGGGGCGTGCCCTGACCCTTCCTGGAGCGGGACGCGCGCTCGCCGGTGGCTGGGCGATCTTCTGGAACGAGCTGCTGGACGGAGCGCCAGCCAGCCGGGCGCGCACGGTCGCTACCGCAGCGACCAGTCTGGGTGAGCGACTCACAGTACGATCGCGTTCGGCGCGGTGGTTTAGCGATTCCCTAGGTAGCTCTCGGTGAGGCGGTTCCAGTGGCGGTGCCAACCGATCGCCGTGACGAGGCTCTTGGCGAATCCAGTGTCTCCGTTGCCCGAAGTGACAACCCCCGGCGCATTGGTCATCGACAGGAGGTCGAGAACGTCCGTCCCCTGCCCCGACGCGCCAATCGTCTTGTAATGACGGAATGCCTCCCCCAGGTTCACGGCGACCTATGGGTCCTCAGCCAGGGCATCGGTCGAGGTTCCGCGGGCGAGCACGAGGGGCGTTGTCGGGCCTGCATGGCGAACTCGGCGACCAAGAATTCTCCGCCGCCTACGCCGCAGGCCGAGTCCTCGACGCCAAGGCGGCGACGACTCTGGCCACACGGAAATGCGGACAACAACGAACGGGCGCGTCAGGCTGGGACTCGGCCGAGAGACCGTTACTCGGGACTGAGCAGCCGTGTACGGCTAGTGCGTCGATGCTCGGTCAGCGGGTGCGCCTACCTCTTGAGGCTTCCTCGGATAGACCAAGCTCAGATGCCGGCGCCCCTGCCTTTAGCTCGTCCCAGGTGTGCTTCCGTCGGATGACCCATGTTGTGGCAGAGATCAAGGAGCCGTGCACGCCACTGCCACTGGGTTGTTCGAGTAATCCGTCGGCTGGTGCCAGCTTGGACACGTGGTCGAGTTGGTCACCGCAGAAGAGGCGAGGGCATATGAAGCATCAGTGGGCGTGAGATAGCTCGGTGGCGAGACCAGGGCCAGGCGCGGGTCCCACGTATAAAACTTGCCGTACCCGGTATGGTTGGCGCTACTGGTCGGTACTCCGTTGGCGTCGGCTGTCAACGTGCCACCGCCGATCCCACCCCGAGCCTCTTGCTGAATCGACCCGTAGAGGATGATCTGATCCATATTGGGACCGGCGTTACTGTTGTCGGCCACAAAGGACTGGTTCAGAGCCAGGATCGAAGCGTCGATGACGATATTGCCTTGCGCGACGCTGTTCTGGCTCACATAGGGATCGCCGGTCCCAATGGTGTTGTACGGCGTGCACATCGGCGCGGTGTCGACAACGCTCATCGTCGGACTGATCGTCGCCTGCTTCACCGAACCGGGGTCGCCGCAGAAGGGGAGCGAATCGCCGGTATTTGCCGGGTCGATGGGGTGATTGATCTCGACGAACTGCTGAGCGACGAGGCCCAGGACGTCATTGAGGTGACCGGATCCGGACGCATTGTATAGACATGCTGACTCTTGCTGCAATCCCCCGAAAACCGGATCGCCCGGATTGGTTAGCCTCCAGTTGATGCAATCGTCGTAGGTGAGGTTTCCATCGATGACGACGTCGTTGGCGGTGCCGATGGTGAGTAGTCCCGAGAGGTGCCCTTGGACAAAAGCGTCCGCCTCCTGGTCGGGACTGGCAGTCTGACCGTAATAACATCCNNACGAAGGCAGAGTCTGGGCGTACGTCCCCGCGTCCGACGAATAGAAATGACCACTGTCGTCGAACGGATTGGCACCGGTCTGCACGTTGGAACTGGAGGCGGTTTCCACGAAGACGACCCCGTTGGCGGGGAGCGATCCCGTGGTACCGGTCCACGGGGCGCCGGAAGCGGCCGGGTTGGGGCAACCCGTCCCCGGGCTGGGACTGGCCGGCGTATCGGGGCTGATGACTTTCATCTGGTTCCCCACCAGGGTGATCTGGGTCGGTCCCTGGTACAGGCATCCACCAGCCTCTGCGATCGTCTGCAGCTGAGTGTCGTCCACCGGTGACTGTTCCACGGCGTTGGCATCGCTACTACTGCTGCTGGATATGCCGACGGCGTTACTGCAGTTGAAGGTCGTAGCGTCGGTGTATATGCAGTTGGGATCGGCGGTGGCGACGACCGACGGCGTTCCGGGGGGGTTCGGCGAGGGCCAGGGGACGCCGAAATTCGGATCGTTGCTCACTTTGATCGCATCGTTGGAGAACAGCGGACCGTTGATGGTATCGCCAGATGTAAACGGCGGTGCCTCATCGCCGCACGGCCCGACGTCGTTTTTTGCTCCGCCGGTGGCGTTGTTTGTCAGTGTATAAGGAGCTGGGGAAGAGCTCGTCTGCCAGATGTACGAGCATTGTCCCGCCTCTTCGCCCTCATAGTCACCGGCATAAGTACCGGAGGCGTATTTTATGTGCTGATATTCCGCGCCCGTTCCGGCGGGATTCGAACCTTCGAAGTCGGACCAAAACACATTGTTCAGATATCCGTTGATGGGCTGGAACTCACTGGTGATCGTCTGGTACACGAAGTGGCCCGGAAAACCGGCGGCGCCGATGATCTCGACGTTCAGACTGGTCAGCGAGCCGTCGGCAGCAAGTTGCGGCTGGGGATTGTCAAGGAGGAAGTACTCGGGGATCACGCCATGGCCCCCGGTGGTTCCCGGCACTTGATTCCACACCTGGTAGTGGAGCCCCGTGCACAGCGCATTGCCGTTGAGGGTGGAACTGCAGTTGGCCAGGTTGGGATTGTTGTTGATGACACTCTGGAACGTATTAAGGCCGGCTTCGACAGCTCGGAAGGAGTAGTGCTGGATCTCGTTGGCTTCGAGGAGGGGGTTGGTAGCGATGGTGGTTGTCGCCATTATTGTGCCCACTGTCGCCATCAAAATGGCCACGGCAGTGACCAAGACGATCGCACTCTGCCCCTCCTCGCCGACCGATCGACGTCGGTTGATCCTGCGAGGTCGTCGGGGATCGGACCCTGGCGAGGGCAGGAACATTCTAGAGCACAGCTTCGACACCGTCGTCACCCCACCAATGGATTGTAAAGATTGGACGTGGACGTCAAAGAAAAGGTCGTCGTCTCGTCTTCGGCCGGAGTCGGTGATCCCGGAGATTGAATCAATAGGTCAATGGTGAGACCTTGCACGGCGTCTCCGGGACAGGTGTTGGCAATCGGAGTGGCTGACTGGGTTGCCGCGCAGGTATGGAAGATGCTGTCGTCCTTCAATGTCTGCGGTAGCGGCCAGAAAAATCCGGTCGGTGGCGGCGATGCCACGGACACCGGTACCTCCTGCCCCGAACTTCCGGACGAAGTTTGGAGAAGGATGTAGGTGAAGATCGGGGTATATGGCAGCACCGTCCCGCCGTAAACCGTCGTCGGAGTGTCGTAGTTCACAATATAGGGAACGCGAAAAACCAGCCGGGCGCCGTTGTGGGAGATGCCTGTATAGCTGCAGACGCTGGCGGGGTTGGCGGCGAACGGGCATGACCCGGCGTCGGGGATTTGTTCGGTGACGGAGAATGTCCAGGTCTTGGGCTTTCCCGCCACCACTGGATTGGCTGTCTCGGAGGCCACGATTTGCGCGGGACCGGCGCCGTTGCCGACATTCGAATAGAAGGTCGTGGAAAAGTTACCGACAGCCGTCGATCCGACATATTGGCCGGTGTCGGATCCTGCGACGGTGGAGAAGGCGGGGGAAGGGACATTGGCGTTTACGCCGGTGGACGGTGTGGGTCCAGGCTCCACTTGAGCCCGGACCAACTTTTGGAAGTTGGAGCCCACGAGGACATCTTGTTCGGTGTTGTTGTACGACCCCAACACTTGGTTGCTGAGGCTCAGGTACGACGAGACGGTAACCAGGACGAGGGTAACGAGAACGATCAAAACGGTGGAAGCGACGAGAAGTTCCGTCAGCATCATCCCGGATTCGCTGTCGGTGGCGTGTCGGTACCTCTGGCGGCGGTCACCTTGGGCGAGCACCGACGTCACCGGTGGACGGGTCATGGTCCGGTCACCGTCACCACGGTGGGAAGTGGAGTCGTGGTCCCACCCACGATGTCCGAGCCGGGATTCACGGTCACGGTGACGGCCGTGGTTGTGTGGATGCCGGATNNTGCCGAAAGGCACTTCAGTGCGACTGAGCCCATCGGCTCCCGGTGTCTGGAGCACGTATCTATGGGTGGAGCAGGGCGAGGAGGCCGTCGACTGGAGGTACACCGTGTCACTCGACGGTACGGCCAGAACACCGACTACTTGCAGGGCCAACACGCCCAACGGGACGGTCACCGCCGGAGGCCCTGTCAGTCCCGGAGTACCGCTGGCCAGGACCGTGCCCGCAGCCGTCGGTTGTTCCGAGGGGCAGTCAGCGGCGAAGACCGTGTACCCCGAGGTGAATGGATAGATGGGGCCTATCGCCGTGGCGTTTGTCGATCCGCCGGCGGCGATGGCGTTCCAATAACCGTTGTTGGCGGACGCGGTGTTGATGATTCCCGGACTTCCGGCCGTGGCCAGTTCTATGGGGACGCCGGTGACGACGTTTCCGCTGAGGGTCAGGCCTACATCGGACGTGTGGTCGGTCCACTGTCCTGCGGGGCCGGTCGTCGTGGAGGTGAAGGCCGCCGACTGAGTGCCGGCTCCCACGGCCGTGCAGGTGGCGTTGGCCACCGGTGTGCAGCCGATTCCGTAGAAGTAGGGAAGTCCGGTTTCCGCCGCCGGAAGGCTGATCAGGGGCCACGTCGCCGCTGGACCGGGTGACCCCGTCAGCAGGACTCCGTCCGGTTGGCCCGCACTTGTCGAAGTCCCGGCGATGAGGCAGCTGGTGGCGACCGGACAGGTGAGCGACGTCAGTCCGGTGACCGATCCGGCCGCCGTGGCTGCCGTCCATGAGTCATGGCCGACACCGGCGAGGGCGCCGGACAGGATGGCCTGATTCGACCCCGCCGTGCCGGTGGCGACGCAGACGGTGGACGACGGACAGGCCAACTGCGACACCAGCGAGATCGGACTTNNGCGGGGGGGAGCGTGTCTTGGGTCAGCGTCTGGTTCTGGCTGGCGGGTAGGGCGGGAGGAGTGAAGGTCGGGCTGCCGGTGAGCATGAAGGCGCCGGTCGTAAAGAAGGTGGTGCCGACCCCGCTGACCACGCACTGGAGCGTCGAAGGACATGCCACCTGGGAGACCGAGGCCACCGACCCCCACGGTGTCACCAGGGCCGCGGGGTAGTTGTCGACGGACCAGGTGCTCCCTGACCCGGTGACCGATCCGGTGAGGACCACCGGTCCGACCGTGCCTCCGGGTCCCACGGGGCTTCCCGATCCGGTGCTTCCCGTTCCGATGGCCATACAGGCGGACGAGGACGCGCACGCCACCTTCGTCAGGGAGACAAGCGTGAGGTCTACGGGGGTGATAGGGCCTGCACGCACGGGGCCTCCCACGTCGGTGGTGTCCGTGCCGGCCACCCAGGGACCGGCGGGGGGCCCGGAGACGGCAACGCCGACCGCCCCGGCCGACCCGATGGCCACACAGGTTGTGGCCGAGGGGCAAACGACCTGGGAGAGCGAAGTCACGGCCGCCGGCAGGGTGACATTGCTCCAGGTGTCGCCGCCGATAGTGATGGCGCCCGAGAGCGCAATGGGACGCGCCGTCCCGCTCACCACCCCGTTGCCGATGGCGACGCACGTCGATGCGCTCGGGCACGTCACCTGGGTCAGTTGGGTCACCGTCTCGCCGCCGGGAAGCGTCGGCGTATCGACCGAGGGGGCGGCAAAGCTGGTCGTCGGGCTCGACACGATGTACCCGGCCGGTCCGTAGCCCACCCCGACACAACGTGTGGTGGAGGCGCAGGCCAGGGACCTGATGCGTGTCAGCTTGTTGGCCGGAAGCGCAGCGGTGGCCCACTGCCCGGTGGCGCTGGACATCCACTCGATGTCGGCGCCGGCCCCGTTCTCCCCGGCGGCCACACATGCGATCTGGCCGGCTCCCGGACAGAAGACCCCGTCCTCCACCGCGGTGGACGAGGCGTACTGGAGTCCGACATTCGTGCCTTCATCGAAACTCAACGCCGGAAGCGTGTCGGTCTGTCCGATGGTGATGGTGGCGGNNCGCCGCCCGCCGGTTCGGTGGCGGTTGCGTCGGTCGCCAGATTCTGGATAAACGGGGGTGTTCCGAACGGAGCCGACGAAGGCTCTCCGACAGTCACCGTATAGGCATTGGGGTTGAGCTCGGCGAAGACGCAGCCGTATTGATCCGGATAGACGGGTGTGGTTTGCCCGCTGATGGTGACGGGGATGGCCGTCACCCGCGCCACGGAACCCGGGTTCGCCGGGAACCAGGGGACGGCAGGGGCGTTGTGGTCGGAATCGGTAGAGTCGCCGTTGACCTGCAGTGACAGGAATCCGTAGGAAGGAATTCCGGGGGTCGGAAAATCGAGGTTCGTCGAATCCTGGATGCTGTTGTGGTAGCCCCAGGTGACGACCACCTGGAGGTTGAGGACGGGAGCGGCGCCCGGCGTCGATGTGCACAGGTCCGGATTCCCGCCGCCGTCCGGACTCGCCCACTTGTACTCGGCACTTACATGGTATGTAGCAGACCCCCGCGTCACCGCCAGCGAACCTGGTCCCCACCCGCCGGGAGTCAGGCTGGGAGCAAGGGTAGTGTCGGTCCAGACTCCTAAATTATTGTTCTGGGGGGGAGGGTCTTGCGCCTGGCCGAGCTGTTCAGTCCATTGTTCGGCGATGGACAACGCCGTCAGACCGTTTCGGGCCGTCGCCGCCTGACCGGCTTCGTTCACCAACAGCAATGCGGCGGGTATCAGTGCGATCATGAGAATGGAGAAGGCCACCATGACCTCGACCAGGGTCATACCGGCGTCCGAACTCTGTCGTACGGCACGATCGGCAGTTCGGGCNNGGGCGCACGCCGAAGCCAGGCCGGCGGCCCTTCTCAGTAACGACATGAAACTCGGGTCAGTAACGTGACGCTGAGTAGCAGAACGTTCGCCACGAACGCGGTTCTTAAACGTGATTCCACCTTCACCGTTGTGGACGACGGGTCAACTTTGAGGAATGCATGATCGATCGTTGGCCACTCAGAGTGGACTCCATTTCTTCGGTACGGTGGTGAGTGCTGAGGACCGGGAGACGGGGTCACCCCGCCGCCTTTCGGCGGAGGGCGACAAGTCCCTCGGGGCGCGGCAAGCCGACCATGGGTTCATCATCGGCTGCCAAGGGCCCAAGCTGTAGCCGACAACACCCTGGTCAGCGTGGGCGCCAGGCGGACGCGTCCATCTACTGCGGCGGAAAAAACCGGGTGCCCACGGGGCACGCGGCGAGGAGCACGAGGCGCCCCCGAGGTGCCGTACCCTCTACCTTCGGCCCAGACCGGTATCGCAAGCTGGTTCCGGCGGCTAGGGGCGGCTCACGAGGGTCATGAAGGCGGTCACATAGGCAGAGGTCGCTCGCTTCTGGATCAGCCTCGTGATGGGCGCCCCGATGCGAGCGAGCCGATCGTCAGGCCGTGAGAACGCTCTGATCGTCAACCGGGCGCCGCCATCATCTGAGCGGTCAACGACGAATGCCTCCTCCCCTCGCTCGGGGTGGCCGGGAAGAGTCCCATAGGCGAACCCGAAGCGCTCAGATTCGTCGATCGTGTACACGATGCGGCATGGTGCCACGGCTGTGGCAGGTCCAAGCGGGACGAGGACGAGAACCGTGGTGTCAGGTTCCAGAACTTGGCCTTCGGGAAAAACACGTAGTCCGGCTTTGGCGTGCATGCTCCAGTTCTTCAGAACGATCACGGCCTTCTCGAAGACATCAACGCCGGCCAGGTTGGTCTCACGTCGGTCATGGTGGTAACCCGCCGGCAGCTCAGAAGCGGCCGTCGCACCGACCTCTCTATACGAAGGGACAGCGCCTTCTGCGTCATCCCAGATCTTTTGGAGCTTGTCCTGACTGGGAAGACCGAGAAGAAGCATTGACTGCGTCCTCGAGCAGGCGTGCCGTCAGCGATCCTGCCGAAACAGGTCGTAGTCCCTGGATCAGATCGGTAGGTGGTGAGCGGACTGCAGCTGAAAGGAGGAAGGCACCCGGCGCGCCGGTGGCACACAGATCACGCTGGGGCAACGGTCGAAGGGCAGGGGTACCTGTCCTCGAGTCACTCCGTCGAGAATCCCGGATATACGTCGGTCATCAGGTAGTAGTAGACGTTCATGCGAACGCCCAAACGTGCCACTCCGATAACGTATTTTCTCAGACCCTCGGGCCACTTTCCCGTGAAGAGAACGGCGAAGAAGGCGACCAGCAGGGCGATGAAGGCGCCGATTCCGAGGACGACCAAGACGATGTACACCGGGATGATGAGAAGCCATTTGATGAAGATGAGCCCACGGCTGAGCTTCTCCGGGCGAAGGATTGAGAACGTGGCGGGATCGTCGCCAGGATCGGCGGGGCCGCTGGGTAGTCCAAAGGCCGGGTAGGGCTCGCGCATAAAGAGGTAGAAGGTGCCGACACGCCACTGGTACCGCATCACTCCGGCGGCGACGTCGAACAGCCCTGGCGGATAGTTCCCGGTGAACAAGATGGCAAACCAGGCGATGAACGTGATGACGTTCAGGACGATGTTGAGAATGTAGAGAAGGATGATATGGGGAATCGCCATGATCGGATTACCGATCACCCGCCAGCGCGCCACCTTGAGCGGTGCATTTAGGTCCAGCTGGACAGCGCTAGCCGGTGTTGGCGCCATGGGTGCTGTCATGCTTCCCTCCCGGAGTTCTCGGATGTCGCACCGGTCTCAGCACCATTAGGAGCCCCCAGGCCGCCCGGTTCTGTTGACCGGAAGGGCAGTGTTGCACGTTCCGCCCTGGCGGGGTCGGATGAAAGGCATCGAGGAGTCGGGTGGGGCGACAGATAGGTTTCTTGGCCATGGCATGGATATCCGAAATTCACCGGCGTCGGTTTGGAAATCACCCCGCCTGCCCGAGACTGTCCTGTCTTGTAGTCGGTTCGCACATCCATGACAAAGTGACGCATGGACGCGCGTCGACGTCGATGGAACATGACTGTGTGCGCAGTGGTTGTGTCCTGTGGTCTCGCCGAGCTTTCGAGCTGCTCGGGCGCTCACACCGGAGCCTCCGCCAGCAACAGGCCCATCACATCGTTGTTGCTCAAGGCTGGGGAACTTCCAGACTACGGGACCGGTCAGCTCCCGCGATGGACGGTCGCCACCGATGGCGGTCAGGCGCCATCGCCCATGTGTCCATCGCATCCTCTGTCCAAGTTGCGTTCCCAGGGATATGCCACTGTCACCTTCGACCCCGAGAGCAACTCCGCTCCTGAGCTGATCGAGGAGCTCGTTCGCAGTGGTTCGGCCGCAGCAGAATTCGCGGCATGCAAACGCTCGTTGACAACTGTGGCGTCTTCCGTGTGTCTGTGCTCGAGCCCGGGCACCCATCGGGACCGGCGATTCCCGGGACCCTCACGCCCGTGTCATTTCCCACCTAAGGCGACGAGAGCGTGGCCAGATTGCAAACGCTCTACCTCTCTGGAGTGTTGGGCCAGTCAGAAGTCCCACTGCCCCCACCGGGAGATCTCCAGACAGGTTCTGTGCTCGTGCGCAAGGGCGACTACCTGATCCTCGTGGCGTACTTTCCCGGCTCCTCAGCATTCAAGCCGAAACAGTTGGTGCCGTTCGTCGGGCCTGCGCTGGCCAAGGTGCCCGGCTGNNCTGACACGCCCCCTCTCGGGCCTGTGGTCGGGGGCGTCCTAATTCCCGCAGTCCATCAGACGTCGCCTTCGAGCGTCAGGTGGTCGATCTCCTCCAGGATCTCCAGGGATTGCAAGACCGCACCCGGGAACTCGAGCGGGCTCATCCTCTCCCAGAAGGCGGTGAGCTGTTCCTTGCTCTCCCAGCGGGCGATCCCGATGAGGCAGTCCTCGTCGTCGGTCGATCGCAGGAGGGTGCTGCCCATTGCTCCCGGTTGGGTCGAGCGGATGCGGAGCGTCCCGTCGTGCCACCAGGTGGCAAAGTCCGACCGGCGATCGGCGTCGATGTGCCAGCGGTAGATGACGCGGATCACCGGTGGTGACTATAGGCCCAGAGCCTCATCGACCTCGCTCTGACACATGCACTGATGAGAGAGCGCTTGCGCTCGACCTCTCGAACCTCGGCCGCCAGAGGGAGGGGGGCGACGCGCTTGGTGACGGACGGTCTATCGGTCAGGCTTTCATATGGGATGCTCGCCTGGGCGGGCTGTGTCGAGCCAGGGGAGGGAGAGGCAATGGCGAAGGTGATCCTGATCACGGGCGCCTCGGCCGGCATCGGCCGGGCGTGTGCCGATCGGCTCCACGATGGCGGTTGGACGGTGGTGGGTGCCAGCCGCCGGGGATCGTCGTCGGGGGGCTGGACACCGATGGTGATGGACGTGGACAGCGACGAATCGGTGAGCAAGGGGGTGGCCACGATCCTGGGAGAGCATTCCCGTCTTGATGCCGTCGTCGCCTGCGCCGGATGGGGGCTCGCCGGTGCGGTGGAACTGACTCCGATGGCCGAGGCCAAGGACCAGCTCGAGACGAACTTCTGGGGAGCGGTGCGCGTGGTGCAGGAGGCCCTGCCCATCATGCGTCGCCAGGGTGACGGCAGGGTGGTGCTCGTCAGCTCTATCGGCGGGGTGATCGGCATCCCGTTCCAGGCCTTCTACAGCGCCAGCAAGTTCGCCATGGAGGGCTACGGGGAGGCTCTGGCCCACGAGGTGGCTCCGTTCGGCATCCACGTGACCCTGGTGGAACCGGGGAACGTCCGGACGGACTTCACGCGTAGTCGGCGCGAGGTGGAGTCGCCGGCGGGCGAGGACACCTACAGAGAGGCAGTGGCGAAGGCCGTGGGCCTCATGGAGAGAGACGAAGCCAACGGTGTCGAGCCGGGCGATGTCGCCCTTGCCGTCGAGAAGGTACTGGGGGCGTCTCGACCCCGGCGTCGGGTGTCGGTGGGCAAAATCGACGAACGGATCGGCATCATCGGTAAGAGGCTGTTGCCGTACCGGCTCTTCGAGAGAGCGGCCAAGAGCAGTCTGGGCGTCTGATCGTCGGCGCTCGAGATGCCCGGAGTATGACTGCCCGGAAGCGGAACTAGAGCTTGACCGACGGCGGGAGCTTGACCGACGGCGGGAGCTTCGCCCGTAGGGACGGCGCCAGCTGCATCGCTTCGGTCAACATCAGCTGCCCCTCCGAGACTTGACCGGTTTCGTAGAGCAGCAGACCGAGGTTGTAGAGGGTGTTGGGGTCCTTGGGCGTGACGGCCAGAATCTGTTGGTAGAGCAGGACGGCGCCCTGCGGTGAGGTCGGGTTTCGACGATGGCCAGGTTGTAGAGCTCGCTCAGGTAGGTGGGATCGACGAGGAGGGCCTTGCGGTACTCGGACCTGGCTGCCCCGGGCACCCTGGCCGCCGGTGCCGCCGGTGCCGCCGGTGACGCCCTGCGGTCCCTGCGCGCCGGTCCCGGCGGGACCCTGAGCGCCTTGGGCCCCTGAGCGCCTTGAAAGCCTTGGACCATGTGTCCCGGTCACACCCTGGAAACCCTGATGACCCTGGGTGCCCTGGAAACCCTGCACACCGGGGGCACCTTGGACGCCCGGGGGACCGCCGGGGTGTTCCGGCCGTACCCTGGACACCCTGAGCCCCCTGCGGACCCTTCTAGCCCAGGCCCGCCGGGGTGGCGACCACGAAGGTGGCGGCCATAGAGGTGGTCATGCCCACGGCGCCGGTGGTCGGCATGGCGGCGCGCCCGCGCCGCTTGGGCCGGGTGTCGCGGCCTCCCTTTTGACCCTTGCGGGCCTTCTGGGTTCTCAACTGGCGCTCTTATGTCATCCTCCGCCTACGGGGCCCGACGCGTCGCTCAGGTCCCGACGTCCGCACGCGCCCGCCGCCTGTCGAACAGGCTGGTGGCTGTCCGACTTCTTCAAACGCGGATAGAGAGATAGCCAGCGCTCATGTGACGCATTGTGGGGCAGCGGTGGGGGCCCGCCGGGGTCAGCGGAGGATGAACACGCTCCCGGGGGCCAGGCTCCAGGTGGCGGGAGCCTCGTTCAAGATGCAGACCTCGGCCGCCACCTTGCCGCCGACCTTCACCGAGCCGGTCGTGTCTGCGGCCACGATGGCCTTCACGGAGTATTTGTCGGCCTGTGACGCGCAGTTCCGTCGCTTCGGCTTGCCCGAGATCGAGAAGGCCTGCGTCGACAGGTATGTGGCCTGGCCGTTGGCCCAGGTGATCGTCATGCCCTGGGCGGTACCGGACCCTCCGGTGCTTCCGGTGCAGCCGCCGAGGGAGAAGGCGGGGGGTGACATCTTGAGATTTCCGGTCAAGGAGGTGCAGGTCACGATCTTGGCCGTGGCTGACGCCGAGCCGGTGACGACCAGGGTGCCGCTCACAGCTGCGACGACGAGGACGGACCCGGCCGTGCACGCGCGCACAAAGCGCATTCCTCGCATGTCACTTCCCCCCCATCCGCCACCGTCGGTCCCCAGGTCGGTGCCGACGGCCTTCCCCGTCAATTGTACAGCGCCGTCAATTCTACAGGGCTGTGGATAAGAGGCCTTTCGCCATACCTCGGGAGACCGGGCCCGTCAGGAAACGGCCGAGGCGGACAGGTGACCGGAGAGAAAGGACATCGAGGGGGGTTCCTGGGCCCGGAAGAAAGGCCCGGTGTGGCAGCCCTTCGAGATGTCGACGACGGCGCCGGGTGGTAGCTGTTTCACCAGGGCCACCACGCCGGGATGGAACGGGTCATCGAGGCCGGAGGCGACACGGACGGGGGTATGGCCGAGGGCCGGGGCGTGGGTGACGGCGTCGTTGACGGCGAAATCCGAGGCTGAGGCGTAGGCGCCGGCGTTGGCTCCCTCGGCTTCGGCATAGGTCGTCCACACGGCGGGCGAGATTGCGGCCACGGCGGCGAAGAGCGGAGGGTGCTTCTCGGCCATGAGCAGCGCGCCGTAACCACCCATGGAGATGCCCATGATGCCGATCGGCTGCGGCGCTCGGCCGAGCCCCCGTGCCCGGCACATGGGGATCAGCTCGTTGATGACCATTCCCATGGGGTCGTCCCCCCGGTGGGCGTGCCAGTACCCACCTCCGCCGTCGGCCGCCACCATGGCCATGGGGAAAAGGGGCCGGCCATCGACGTGCAGGGCAAGCGCCTGCGGGAGAGACAGTCCGGCCAAGGCGTTGGTGTGGTTGGCCCCGTAGCCATGGAGCATGACGACGAGCGGCAGGAAGCTCCCCGGACCGTGCCCGGGTGGGTAGGCGACGGTGTATCCGACGGTGCGGCCCCGGGCCCGGGAGTAGAACCGACCGGAGACGGCCGGAGCGAGCGAAGAGAACACAGCGGGCGGGGATGCAACGGTGCACGCCCCTTCGACCTGCAGGAGGGCCTGGCGACCGGGAATGACACCGTGCGACACGAGTTCCACCCCGGCGGCGCCGGCAGCGACCACGGTGGCGGTGGCGCCGAGACCCCAGGCCAGAACCTGCCGGCGGGTGAGGCTTGGTGCCGTTGCCTGCTCCGACGTCCTACGGTGACCCACGACGGGCAAGCTATATCGTTATCCGATATACCGTCAACCAGAAGAGAGGGACGGGATCATGGAGCCGAGCGATGTGACGGCTGCGATGGGATGTCGCGGCGGCAGCTCAACCAGGACGACGGCTACCCGCTTTGTCGTCGTGGCGGACGGTCATGGCGATATAGCGCAGCCGCAGGGCGAGGCGGATCCTCGCTTCGGCCGTCTGCGGCCAGTAGAAGAGAGGCAGGTCTTCTTCGGCCACGAGGTACTCGTTCTTCAAGTCGTGGAACAAGCCCCTGAGCCTTCGGCTGAACTTGCTGGCAAACCGCCCGGCCTCTTCCGTCGCTGAGAGAACCGCCGGTTTCCCGCCGAGGAGATCGCCTTCGGGACCTCTATTCTCGAACAAGAAGATGCTTCCGGCGACGAAGTCGGCCCTGTCAGCCAGCAGACGGAGTCGATCGCCGGCGGCGTTTTCTTTGACCGCGGCCCGAGAGAAGAATGAGTGTTTCGTCTGTTCACGCTTGGTGATTGCCACACGACCAGGCTAAGAGGACATTCACAACGTCGGACCTACGACCGGTCAATTCCAGCTCTTGGGACATCCCACACGCGATCATTGTGCTGCGGTTGTGAATAAGAGCTTGTGGCGGG
>PKWD01000059.1 GCA_003131945.1 Acidimicrobiaceae bacterium | reverse complement strand
GCCAGGATGCATGGTCACGACGTCGAGTATCTCCGGTCCGGTCGCCAACTGCCATTCGATATTGCTTTCCCGCTCACACTCATCCGGGACCGAAAGGCCGAGAGACATCTCGCTGGGGGATCGGCTACTGGGCACAGCGGAGGAACCTGCTACCTCGATCCTCCCCGGGTAACTCAGTTGACGCGTCGAAGGCCAGCGGCCGTCGACGTGAACCCGCAGGCGGCGTAGAAGCCGCTGAGGTGTTGTTCGTAGTCGACATGGACCCGCTCACAGCCGGCCTTGTGGGCCTCTTCGAGTGCCCTGGCCACCACGCGGTGGCCGATCCCCCGACGCTGGCGGTCAGAAGCGACGGCCNNGAAGGCGTGGCGATTGCCGTCCCAGGCCACGTTGAGGAACCCGATGAGCCGACCGTCCTCGCTGGCGGTCACCCACCCAAGGCTTAAGGGTCGGGAGCGTCGCCACCGATAGCTGCCGGGCGTCTCGCCGAACGCGTTGGCGTGGAGGTCATCGACGTCGCGATCATCGACGGTCGCACGCCACCGGTAGACGATCCCATTCTCCTCGACCGCGTCGGGTTCGACGGGCACGCCCGCTTCGGCCCGGGCGAGCATGAGCAGCTCGGTGATCAGTTCGGCTTTGGCGTCGGTGTAACCCAGCCAATCGGCTGGGAGCCGGTCGGCGTTCGCTCGCTTCACCGACTCGTATCGAGCGGCCAGGTCGGGGCGGCGACGCAGCAGGTCGCGCAGGAGCACATGATCGAGGTGCGGCTCTGATCCTGCGACCACGACATAGAGGGCGTGGACGGGGTCGCCGGGCGGCTGGTCGAAAGCCTCTCGGCCGGGAACGCCGCGGGTGCCCTTGGCCCGATATCCGACCATTTCGAGACATTGGACAGCCACACCGACATCGGCGGACGTCTGGACCACGATGTCAACGTCGAGCATCGGTTTGGCGGCCAGTCCGGGCACCGAGGTGCTGCCAACGTGCTCGATCTCAGCCGACAGGCCATCCAGCGCGGCCCGTAGTCGAACCTCGAGCTCAGCGAATCGAGCCGGCCAGGCCGGGTCGTGCTCTGCGAGGTACAGGAATCCAGGTCCCTCCACGGCCCCAGCCTGCCCGTCACCAGATGGCGCGTCCAGTACCCACGGGGGGCAGATGTCGATTACAGGCGCGTCACGAGATAGAGAGCGGCGTCTTCCACCTTTGTGATGGCTCCACCAAAGTCGACGTTGATGATCCGCTCGATAGCTTGATATTGCTCAGCCGTGTGGTCCCCTCCATAAGTTTTGGTGACGGCGACGAAGGTTGAGGCATCAAGTGTGCGCTCAAACGGGTGGTGATGAACCCGAAACTCGTCGAACCGCGCGTCCTGTCGGATCGGCTGCATGGAACCATCGACGTGATCTAGTCGCTTGGTCCAAGGGGAGCCAAATGTCTCAGCTATTCGTTCCTCGAAGGGTTCCTGACCCCATGAGACAACTTCGGTCCAAACGAGAGCGAGTGAGCCACCCGGCTCTAATAGCTGAGCTGCAAGTTCAACGGCAATCCGTGGCTCCACCCAGTGCCATGAGTTGAATGCTGCAAGCAGTTGGACGGAAGTGTCAGGTGAGAAATCTTCGAATCGTCCTACGACGAACCGGACCCGATCGGCTACCTTGGTTTCCGCTACAGCAGCCAGGGCGGCTGAAGGTTCGATGGCTGTGACTTCAAGGCCGCGATCAACCGACGGTCCGGTTGCGATACCCGTTCCAGCTCCGATTTCGATGGCTCTAGCGCCAAGGGCGAGCTTGGCTGACTCAACAATGTCATCAAACACACTGTCCGGGTACCGCGGTCGATAGCGGTCGTATTCAAGAGCTTGGGCAGCGAACCTCTCGGAGGCCCTGTCAGCCACTCGCCAGAGATCTGACACGAGTCCAAGTATCACAGCAGGATGAAAATGGTGCTCGGCTATACCCTCCCAGATGTGAGCATTGGCGCAGCACTTGGCGTAACCACTCAGGCCGCGCCAGATCTCACCGTCCCGTAGGCGGATCGCTCACCGGGACCAACGCCACGTGGATTCGCCGCTGGGGTGATCCTCAACGGTAACTCCGACGGCAGCAAGCCGATCTCGCAACTCGTCTGACTTGGCAAAGTCCTTATCGGTGCGTGCCGCCATGCGCTCGGCTACGAGAGCCTCGACATCATCATCGGTGATTCCTATCTCACTGGGCTTCAATCCCAAGTCGGCGAGGTCAAGGTCGCTCAGGCCGATGGCGAGGACCGAGTCGAAGTGCACGGCGAGGGTGGCGAGCTCACTATCGGAGAGGCTGTCATCTCGCGAGGCTGCGGTGACCACGGCCATGGCCTTCGCAGTGTTCAGATCATCGGAAACGGCCTGATCGAACGCGTCAAGGTGGTCGTTCGCCACCGCACCGAGTACGCCGGCCCGCTCAGACCGGGCTCCCATGAAGCGAACCAGTAGGCGACGAAGACCGATGCGTGCGCTGTCCATCGCTTCCCAGCTGAACTCAACCTGGCTTCGATAGTGGGCCTGAAGCAGGAGGTACCTGTAAACAAGGGGGTGGTAACCAAGGTCGATGAGGTCAGTGACCAGCACGCCGCCCCCACTCGATTTCGAGATCTTGGCCCCCTTGAGATTGATGAACTCGCCGTGGAGCCACCACTCGACCCACGACGTGCCGTCGGCGAGGAATGCCTCGCTCTGCGCGATCTCGTTGGTGTGGTGGACGGGAATGTGATCGACACCGCCCGTGTGGACATCGAAGTGTTGTCCCAGGTATTCCATCGACATCACGGAGCACTCAAGATGCCACCCAGGTGCCCCCGGCCCCCAGGGCGAGTCCCATTCCATCTGCCTATTCTCGCCCGGCGCCGAGGTACGCCACACCGCAAAGTCGCTTGGATTGTGCTTGCCGTCGACCACCTCGACTCGAGCACCCTCACGCTGGCCCGCGAGGTCGAGGCGAGCGAGCCTTCCATAGGTGCTGTCTTTCGACGTGTCGAAGTACAAGCCGGACGGAAGTAAGTAGCACCAACCGGCGCGATCGAGGGCTTCAGCAAACCGGATCATGTGGGGGACATGGTCTGTCGCCTTGCACCAGATGTCGGGTTCGGCGATGCGAAGACGCCCCAGGTCGTCCTTGAAGTCTCGGGTGTACCGCTCGGCGATTTCCCATGCGTTCCGCCGCTCACGACGAGCGGCCAGCTCGAGTTTGTCATCGCCTTCATCCGCGTCAGAGGTGAGGTGTCCGACGTCAGTGATATTCATCACGTGGCGCACTAGGAAACCCTTCCAAATCAGCACCCGCTTTAGCGTGTCGGAAAAGACATAGGTCCGCATATTCCCGATATGCGGGTCGGCGTAAACCGTCGGTCCGCACGAGTACAGGCTGACATCGGGTGGATTGTGGGGCACGAAGTCCGCCACTTCGCGCGTCAGCGTGTTGAACAGCCGTAGAGGAGGACCGGCGAGGTGCAGGCTCACGACACCACACGATACCGGTCGATGGATAGGCCCAGGTTCCCGCAACCGCTTCGGAGCCCCGGAACCAGGAAACCCCGCACGCTCGCATCGCGGCGTTTTAGACTTGCTCCGCCGATGCAGACCTTCCGTTGGACACGTCGACTCCCTCGGACGGAGGTTGTCGGTGTCCGTTTGTGGATCGCTCGGTGGGGCAGTCTCCGCCATGATCACGCCGAGCGCCGTGACAGGACTCGCTCGAGGCGGGGAACAGGGCCAAAGCGCAACGGTGCCTCCCTCGCATGTCCCTCATATCGGGGTTCTCGCCCTATGCCTCACAACTCCCTCACGGACACGTCGCGGTGAGGAAGTTGTGAGGGAGTGGCACATACCACCAGCTAGAGGCTCCCTCACCACCGCCGTCGACGGATCGGTGCCCGTTCTTTGGCCGTCAGCGGACCTGGTTTCCTGGCCGTCGTCCGGCGCACCCTCCCTCACAGACGCCGGGCGGTGAAGGAGTCGATGACGGTGAGAGGTAACGGTCCACGGCCTTGCCCACGTGTCCAAGGACGAGGCACTGGGGGGTCGTTCTTCAGTGACGCCTCTCCGGCTGTGAGCCGCCCATGACCACCCCTGTGCCTTCTCCGTCATCGACGCCGACCGGAGGCCCAAGCCGCCTGGTCGTCCATGCGGCGCGCCACGTCCCCATGGACGCCGAAACCAAGGCCCGGGCCGTGGCCGCCTTGACCGCCCTGTTCATCCCCCGTGCCCGCTACGAACGGGCCGGGCCCGCCAGCCGACTTGACTCCGAGGCACCGGTCGAGGCCTCATCTGACCGCATCGATCGATCGTCCAGGAGGAGACATGGACAGGTCTGCCGCAACGAGACGACGCCGAGGGGCGGGGTTGGGACGCCCCACCGGCGGCACCCGGGTGGCCATCGTC
>PKWD01000363.1 GCA_003131945.1 Acidimicrobiaceae bacterium | reverse complement strand
GTGTACGAGCAGACGGTGCCGACGAGCAGACGGTGTCGACGCGCAGAGGGTGCCTACGACTGGAGGGTCCAGGCCATACCGCCGGCCAGGTGGCGGAGATAGGAGGGGTTCTCCCAGGCACCGGGGAAGTGGCCGAGGGAGCTGTAGAAGGCCCGGCCCCGTCCTTCGGTGAAGCACCAGGCCAGGGGGAAGCCGCATTCGGGGACCCGGGCCTCGGGCAGGCTCATGTCGAGCTGGCCGTGGGCCACCCGCAGCAGCACGTGGGCGTCGGGTCGGAGGTCGCGGAAAAGATAGACCTCGTCGTGCCAGCGCCAGGGCGCGCTCAGGTGGGCCGTGGCCCGATGGGTCCGGTCGCAGATCTCGACCTCGAACTCCTGGGTCCAGGGGTGGCCGTCGAAGCGGGCCCCGACGAGAGCCGGGTAGTCATCCCAGCCGCGACAGGCGTCGGTGGCCGAGTGGACGCCGACGACGGAGAGGCGGCCCGCCCGCAGGGCCTCGGTGATGGCAAGACGCTGCGCTGGTGACCATGGTGTCTCGCCGATGGTGAACAACGACAGGACGCCGCCGCCGGCCAGCTCGGTGGGGGAGATGTCGGCCACGTCGGCCACGGCCACCGGTTCGAGGCCGGCCAGTCCGGCCAGTTCGGCCAGCGCCGCCGAGGCCTGGGTCAGCACACCGTGGACACCGGCCGGGCCGTCGGGGTAGGGGGCGACCTGGGTGACGATGAACATGGGCGACCGGGGCATCACCGGATGCTAGGTCGCCCGCGCGATGCTGGTGCGGGAGGACAGCACCCGTGCCGGCCATCGTGACCCCGACCGCCTATGCCGTCACCGTCGCCTGTGCCCTGCTCGGCGGCGTGGTCCTCTGCGTCGAGGCGAGACGGGTTCCGGGGCCTTGGGCGGTCGTGGCCGCCCGGATCATCGGCGTGCTGTTGGCGGCCGACGCCGTCAGCTTCGTCGTGGCCCTCATCGTCGCCGGCAGCTTCTCGCCCAAGACCTCGCTCCCTCTGGCCCTGTGCGACATGGCCGCCCTGGTGGCGGCGGCGGCCTGTTGGTGGCGGGTCCCGGTGCTCGTCGAGCTCACCTATTTCTGGGGACTGGCCGGTACCCTGCAGGCCGTCATCACCCCCGACCTGAACGAGGGCTTTCCCCACCTTGTCTTCTTCCAGTACATGGTCGGGCATCTCGGGATCGTCGTGGCCGCCGTCTTTCTCGTCGTCGGCCTGCGCCTCGCGCCGCGACCGGGAGCCGTGCTCCGGGTCTTTGCCATCACCGTCGGTTACACGGCATTCGTCGGCCTCGTCGACTGGGTGAGCGGGGCCAACTACATGTTCCTGCGCGCTCCACCGGGGGAGTGGACGCTCCTGCGGGTCCTCGGACCGTGGCCCTGGTACATCGTCTCGGCCGCCGGCGTGGCCCTTGCCCTCCTGGTCGTCTTGGACGCGCCCTTCTGGCGTATGCCGCGGCCCCGTTGATGGCCGATCCTGATGACCCGGTCGAAATGACCGGGTTCGAGGGGTTGCGACTCCACCGATGGTCCGACAAACGGGTCGTCGGTCTGGCCCTCATGGCCATGTGCTCGGGCTTCGGACAGTTCGGGGCCGTGGCCGCCCTGGGCGACGTGGCCAAGAGCTTCGGACAGATGACCGGGGGCACCTTCGTCCAGCAGGCCGGGCTGTCGGCCTCCGAGCTCGGCGTCGGCCTGGCTGTGCTCCGGCTGGCCTCGATCGGGGCCCTGCCCCTGGCGGGCCTGGCCGACCGCATCGGGCGGCGCCCCGTCCTCGTCGCCACCTGTGCCCTCGGGCTCGTCTTCACCATGGCCGCCGCCGCCAGCCCCGGCTACTGGTGGTTCGTCGTCATCTTCGCCTTGGGGCGTCCTCTGTTGAGCGCCACCAACGCCGTGGCCCAGGTGGGCGCGGCCGAGGAGACCGCGTCCTCTGACCGGGCCCGGGCCATCGCCCTCATCGCCGCCGGCTACGGGGTGGGGGCCGGGCTCATCGCCGTGATCCACGGCCTCGGCCAGAGCGCCCTGGGCTTCCGGGGCGTCTTCCTCCTCGCCGTCGTACCTCTGGCCGGCGTCTATTACATCCGGCGCTGGTTGGTCGAGCCCGACCGCTTCACCGTGACGGCCGGGACCAAGACCACCGCCGGTCGTTCCACTCCGATGCTCGGGGCCGTGGGCCGGGCCTTCCGGGGCCGGCTGCTCATCGTCGTCAGTCTCGTCTTCGCCGTCTCGGTCATCACTGGGCCGGCCAACAGCTTCTTCTTCGTCTACGCCCAGAACGTCCTGAAGGTGTCCGGCGTCGTCACCTCGATCATGGTCGTGGTGGCCAGCGTCTTCGGTCTCGTCGGACTCCTCGTCGGCCGGTGGTTGGCCGATCACCTCGGCCGCCGACCGACCGGCGCCCTCATGATGGTGGCCATGTCGACGTTCGGGGTCCTCACCTACAGCGGGTCCCGCACGGGGCTTTACGTGGGCTACGAGTTCGGGGTCCTCGCCGCCGCCACCTTCGCCCCGGCCGCCGGCGCCTTCGCCAACGAGCTCTTCCCCACATCGGTCCGCGCCTCGGTGGCCGGATGGAACGTGGTGGCCGGCGTTCTCGGCGCCGTCGTCGGGCTCGTCGTCTTCGGCGCCACCGCCCAGGTCGGCCACCGCTTCGACGGCACCCGGGCCGGGATCATCACCTTCCTTCCCATCCTGGCCGCCACCGCCCTCTTCCTGGCCCTGCCCGAGACGATGGGACGCGAGCCCGAAGAAGTTTCACCCGGTCGCAGCTGAACTACGGTCGATCGCCGTGGACGTCGTCGATGCATTGCGCACGACGGGAGCGGTGCGCGACTTTCGCCCCGATCCCGTGCCCGACGAGGTGGTGGTCCAGCTACTCGACACCGCCCGTTTCGCCCCCAGTGGCGGGAACCGCCAGGCCTGGCGGGTGATCGTCGTGCGCCGCGGCGACGTACGCCGGGGTCTGCGTGACATCTATCTGCAGGGTTGGTACCAATATCTGGCCATGGGAGCGGCCGGCCTCGTCCCCTGGGCACCGGTCACCGACCGGGCCGCCGAGGAGGCCGCCCTGGCGGCGGCCCCCGATCTGGCGGCCGCCGCCGCCGCCGGACCGGGCGGGTTCGCCGAACATCTCGACGAGGTACCGGTGCTGCTCGTGCTCCTGGCCGATCTGCGCGCCTTGGCCGCCGTCGACCGCGACCTCGACCGCTACACACTCGTCGGCGGCGCCTCGGTCTATCCCTTCGCCTGGTCCATCCTCCTGGCCGCCCGCACCGTCGGACTGGCCGGCGTCATGACCACCATGGCCACCCGCCACGAGGACGACGTCCGCGCTCTTCTGTCGGTCCCCGATCACTTCGCCGTGGCCGGCATGCTCGCCCTCGGCCACCCGGTCCACCAACCGACGAAGCTCCGGCGCAATCCGGTCGGCGATTTCGCCACTGTCGACCGCTTCGACGGCCCCACCCTCGTCCCGTGAAGAAGGGCCAGGCCGACGTCGTCACCTTCACCTTCTCGCCCGAGAACCCGGCGGTGGTGGTCGGCCACATGGACCGTCTGGGCGCCGCCCACGAGGGTTGGATCAATCTCGTCCCGGCCGTGAGCGAAGAGGACGCACCGGACCCGTCGGTCGGCCTCGGGAATCTGTTCTCGTCCTCGGGTCCTGAGGTTCCGATCTGCACCTGGGCGGCCGGCAAGGAGGGGCGACGGGGGGTCGAGAAGGACTCGCTCGGGATCGAGCACGCCACGGGGACGAAGGTCGTGGCCCGGCTGGCCACCTTGAGCGTCCCCGTCCCCGAGGGCTGGCGCTCC
>PKWD01000463.1 GCA_003131945.1 Acidimicrobiaceae bacterium | reverse complement strand
CGATGAGCGGCGACCACCTGCGGGATTGGATCACCGCCCGCGCAGCCGGCGATCCCACGCCGGCAAATCCGGCCGGGGCTGCTTCCCGGCGCTGAGCGGACAACGAGCCCACTGGAAGTCGCTTCGGCGCCACGGCGGCAGGCGGGGTGTATTCTCGTCTCTCTCAGCAGGGCCAAGGACGTCCCGACGGAATCTCCCGCGCCGCCGGTGACCGGTGGCAGAGCACGAGGACGCCATGGCAGCTGCACACGAGCGCNNCCTGCGGGATCGCCTTCGTCGCCGACATGGCGCGCCCCGCCAGCCACCGGATCGTCGAGCTCGGGCTGACGGCTCTCGAGAACCTCGCCCACCGGGGAGCATTCGGATCCGACCCCGAGACCGGCGACGGNNGGCTGCCATCGCCAAGGCCGCCTTCGAGCGGCTCGCAGAGACCGAGGGGCTCCACGTGCTCACCTGGCGCCAGGTGCCCGTCGAGCTCCGCCTCGCCGGCCAGGGGGCCCGGGCGGTGGCGCCGCGGTTCGAGCAGGTGTTTCTCGCTGATTCGGCCACCGACGAAGGCCGGGGTGATCCTCTCTGCCTCGAGCGGCTGCTTTTCGTGGTCCGCAAGCGGGCCGAGCACGAGATCGCCGGCCTCTACTTCCCCTCTCTCTCCTCACGGACCTTCGTCTACAAGGGGATGCTCGCCACGCGTCAACTGAGGGGTTTCTTCGGCGATCTGAGCGATGCCCGCCTCGAGACGCGCCTCGCGCTCGTCCATTCCCGCTTCTCGACCAACACCTTCCCGGCCTGGTCCCTCGCTCATCCCTTCCGCCTCGTCGCCCACAACGGGGAGATCAATACCATCCGGGGCAACCGGAGCTGGATGCAGGCGCGCGAGGCGCTTTTACAAAGCGCCCTTTTGCCCGGTGAGATCGAGCGGATCTTCCCCGTCGTGACACCGGGGGCGAGCGACTCCGCCTCGTTCGACGAGGTCCTCGAGCTCCTGCACCTGGGCGGGCGCTCCCTGCCCCATGCGATGTTGATGATGATCCCCGAGGCCTGGGAGAACCACGCCTCGATGGACGCCGGGCGCCGGGACTTCTACCGCTTCCACGCCTCGCTCATGGAACCCTGGGACGGCCCCGCCGCCGTCGTCTTCACCGATGGCACTGTCGCCGGTGGTGTCCTCGACAGAAACGGCCTGCGGCCGGCGCGCTACTGGGTGACCGACGACGGCCTCGTGGTGCTCGCCTCGGAGGTCGGGGTGCTCGACATCGATCCCGCCAAGGTGGTGCGCAAGGGCCGGCTCCAGCCGGGTCGGATGTTCCTGGTGGACACGGCCCAGGGTCGGATCGTGGACGACGCCGAGATCAAGGCCACCCTGGCCGCCGAACACCCCTACGGGCAGTGGCTGGCCGAAGGCCAGGTGGACCTCGACGACCTGCCCCCACGGATGATGCTCACCCCCCAGCACGCCTCGGTGGTGACCCATCAGCGTCTCTTCGGCTACACCAACGAGGAGCTGCGCATCATCGTGGCCCCGATGGCCAGATCCGGGGTGGAACCGAACGGATCGATGGGCAACGACGCCGCCTTGGCCTCGCTGTCGGACCGGCCCCGGGTGCTCTACGACTACTTCACCCAACTCTTCGCCCAGGTGACGAACCCACCCCTCGACGCCATCCGCGAGGAGCTCGTCACCTCGGGCCGGTCGCGGCTCGGACCCGAGGGCAACCTCCTGGCCCCGACGCCGGCGTCGTGCCGCCAGATCATCCTCCCGTATCCCGTGATCGACAACGACGACCTGGCCAAGCTGCTCTACGTCAACGAGCACGGGGAGACTCCGGGCTACAACGCCTTCGCCATCGACGGTCTCTTCGACGCCACCGGCGGGGGGGCCGCCCTGCACGACGCCATCGAAGAGGTGAGGCGACGGGTGAGCATCGCCATCTCGTTGGGCTCGAACATCATCATCCTCTCCGACCGCAACTCCAATGCCACCATGGCCCCCATCCCGTCACTGCTGCTCACGGCGGCCGTGCACGAGCATCTCGTGCGCTGCAAGACGCGGACCCGGGTGGGCCTCGTGATCGAGGCCGGCGACGCCCGCGAGGTGCATCACATGGCGCTTCTCATCGGCTACGGGGCGTCAGCCGTCAACCCCTACCTGGCCTTCGAGACGATCGACGACATGATCGCCTCCGGTGCCTTAGAAGGGGTGACCCCGCGCCACGGACGGGCCAACTACATCAAGGCCGCCTGCAAGGGCGTCATCAAGATCATGTCCAAAATGGGTGTCTCCACCGTGGCCTCGTATACCGGTGCGCAGATATTCGAGGCCGTGGGCCTGGCCCGCGACCTGGTCGACGAGTACTTCACCGGCACCGTGAGCCGTATCGGTGGGGTCGGACTCGACGTGCTCGCCCGTGAGGTGGCTGAACGCCACCACATGGCCCATCTGGCCCAGCCCACATCCCGGGCCCATCGCGAACGGGAACCGGGGGGTGAATACCAGTGGCGCCGTGAAGGCGAGATCCATCTCTTCAACCCGAAGACCGTCTTCAAACTGCAGCATGCCACTCGCACCAAGCGCTACGACATCTTCAAGGAGTACACCACCATCGTCGACGACCAGTCCGTGAACCTGGCCGCCCTGCGCGGGTTGTTGCGCCTGCGGACCGGCGTTCTACCGGTCGTGCCCATCGACGAGGTCGAACCCGTCTCGGCGGTGGTGAAACGCTTCGCCACCGGGGCGATGTCCTACGGATCGATCTCGGCCGAGGCCCATGAGAACCTGGCCATCGCCATGAATCGGCTGGGAGGAAAATCCAATACAGGCGAGGGCGGCGAGGACGTCGACCGCTTCACCCCCGACACCAACGGCGACCTCCGGCGCAGTGCCGTCAAGCAGGTGGCATCAGGCCGGTTCGGGGTGACCAGCGAGTACCTGGTGAACTCCGACGACATCCAGATCAAGATCGCCCAGGGGGCCAAGCCGGGCGAAGGGGGACAGCTCGCGGGGTACAAGGTGTACCCGTGGATCGCCCGCACCCGGCACTCCACGCCCGGGGTGGGACTCATCTCCCCACCGCCGCACCACGACATCTACT
>PKWD01000343.1 GCA_003131945.1 Acidimicrobiaceae bacterium | reverse complement strand
GCTGCTTAGCGAAACGTCCGGGTTAGTGCGTCGAGCACGGCCCGCCGCCTCTCCCCCGCGTCGAGCGCGTCGACGCGTCGAGCAACCGGTCCGAAGGTGAACGAGGCGATGACGCCGGGCCTACCCGACGCCGGCGAGGCGTCGAGGGTCACCTCGGCCACGGAGCCGGGCTCGGCACTCTGACCGCTGAAACCATCGGCCCGCCAGAACGGCTCGTCATAGACGACAAGGGTCTTCGACTCGGGACCGGCCACGGCACCGGTGTACAGAGCTGTCCGGTCCTCGGGGAGCACGGGATCGAACGCGATCTCGAGGGCCAGCACCGGTGGGACGGAGACGACGACGTGACGAGCCGACACCGACACGCCATCGGCTTCGACGAGTGCCTGATCGTCGCCCCGCGTGATCGACCGCACGGGCGCATTCAATCGCACAGCGTCCCCCAAGACGGCGGCAACCCGTTGCGCTATCGATCCGGCACCACCTTCGATCATGTTCTCCTGGCATCCGCCCTTGATCGAGAAGAGCGTGTTGATGCTCCCATGGGCCCTCACAAGGAAGAGCAGGTGGAGATACGACGTCTCGCTCAGGTCGCCCGTGAAAAGGCCGCGCACGGCCATCTCGAACAGGTCGTGGCCGGCCGTCGTCCGGATCCGGGCCCGCTCGAGCCACCAGGCCACGGTGCGGGAGTCCCACTCCGCGGCACGCTTCGCCGTCCACGGGGCGTCAAGGGGGATGCGCTTNNCTTGGAGGTCCAATCGAGCTTGGCCTGCGCCAGAGCGATGGTCACGACGGCCAGCGGGCTGATCTTGGGGATGAGGCCTTTGTACGGCAGCTTGCGACCCTGGTTGACCAGGAGGTGGGAGCCCTTCACCCACGTCTTGTAGGTGGACACTCCGAACTCGCGGGCCAGGCCGAAGGCGGCGTCGTGCCGGGGGGCCAGCCACGCACCGCCACGGTCAACCGGAGAACCGTCGGAGAGGTTCTGGGTCCAGATCCGACCCCCGACACGGTCTCGTGCCTCGATGACGACGACCGATTTGCCGCCCTGATGGAGCCGTAGGGCCGCAGTGAGTCCGGCGAACCCGGCCCCCACGACGCACACATCGGCATCGATCCGCTCAGCCATGCGTTGCGAACCGTACTCAATGGTCGGTGTGCTGTGCTCGGGACAACGGCGAACGCCGGTGCAGAGACCTGGCGGCACGGACCCAGTCGGATTGCTCGATGGTACGGTCGGCCGGGTGGCCCGCAGCATCGCTACCGACACTCAAGTCGACCGCACCGGGATGGAGCAGTTCATCCGACCCCGCCACAATGCCGTTCTCAACACCAGGCGACGGGACGGAACTCCCCAGATGTCCCCGGTGACCATGGGGGTCGATCCCGCTGGGACCATTCTGGTGGCGAGTTATCCCGAACGGGCCAAGGTCCGCAACCTGCGCCTGCACCCCCGAGCCGACGTGTGTGTGCTGTCGGAGCGTTTCAACGACGAATGGATCCAGCTGTCGGGATCGGCCACTGTTGTCGACCTGCCCGAGGCCTTGGAAGGGCTCGTGACCTACTTCCGATCCATCAGTGGGGAACACTCCCACTGGGACGAGTACCGCCAGGCCATGATCGACCAGGGCAAGGTTTTGATCCGACTGGTGCCCGAGACATGGGGGCCGATCAGCAAGGGCGGCTTCCCGCCCCGGCTGGCCCGCTCCTGATCGCATCAGGTCCCGTGGCCGAACTGATCTCGTTCGCCGCCCAACTGCGCGATCTGAGGACCCGGCGGCCTGATGCGCCGGCGGTTACCTGTGGTGGGTCCACGCTGAGCCGGCTCGAGCTCGACAGGCGGTCCGACGCCCTGGCCGTCGAATTCCGGCGCTTGGGCGTCGGCATCGGTGACATGGTGACGGTGGCGTTGCCCAACAGCGTGGAGTGGTTCGTCGCCATTGTGGCGCTGTGGAAGCTGGGTGCCACCCCTCAACCGGTCAGTGCACGACTTCCCCGCCCCGAGCTCGAAGCGGTGGTGGCGCTGGCTGATCCGGTGGTCGTCCTCGGCATCGATCCAGACGTGCTACCCGGCCGGGTCTGCCTGCCGATCGGCTACCAACCCCCCGACCCGGCGGGCCCGATCGAGCTCGCCGACGCGGTCAGCCCGGCCTGGAAGGCCCCGACATCGGGTGGATCGACCGGACGTCCCAAGTTGATCGTCTCGGGCGACCCTGGTCTCATCGACCCATCCGTCGACGCCGCCCTGCTCTTCAGCAAGGACGGGTGCCTCGTCATGCCCGGGCCGCTCTATCACAATGGTCCCATCGTCTGGGCGTCTTTCGCCCTGCTGCACGGGAGCCACGTCGTGCTCCTACCCCGGTTCGATGCCGAAGCGACGTTGGCGGCGATGGCCCGACACGGGGCCGACGTGGTGTACCTGGTCCCCACCATGATGAAGCGCATCTGGAGTCTCCCTCCAGAAGTGCGCACGGCATATGACCTCTCGGCGTTGAGGGTGGTGTGGCACCTGGCCGAGCCGTGCCCCCCTTGGCTCAAAGAAGTCTGGATCGAATGGCTGGGACCCGAGCGGATCTACGAGCTGTACGCCGGCACCGAAGCGCAGCTGCGCACAGTGATCACCGGGACCGAGTGGCTCGAGCACCGTGGTTCGGTTGGTCGTCCTACCGGCGGAGATGTGCAGATCTGCGATCCCGAGGGCAAAGTCCTCCCCGCCCGGGCTGAAGGCGAGGTGTGGCTGCGCTCCTCCCGGTCAACACCCGCCTACCGGTACGTCGGCGCCGAGGCCCGTGTCCGACCCGGCGGCTGGGAGTCGCTGGGCGATATGGGCTGGCTCGACGAAGACGGCTACCTCTACCTGGGCGACCGGGCCAAGGACATGATCCTGGTGGGCGGATCGAACGTCTATCCGGCAGAGATCGAGTCAGCGTTGAACGAACATCCCGCGGTGCGGTCGTGCGCCGTGATCGGTCTCCCGGACGCCGACCGGGGCAGTCGGGTACACGCCATCGTCGAGGCGGACCCTGCGGAGGTGGGCGTCGACGAACTGATCGCCTTCACGGCCGAACGCCTGGTCGCCTACAAATGTCCCCGGACCGTGGAGTTCGTGGACACACCGCTTCGCGACGACGCCGGCAAGATGCGCCGGTCGGCTCTGCGAGGTACGCGGATCGCATCCGGAGCGAGCGAAACGACCAACATGGCTGACGGCAGATAACCGACCGACCGCACGCGCACAGCCGATTCTTGGTCGGTACCGGCCCGTCTGGCCGTGGGCGCCGATACTGAGAGGCGAAGGGGGCACCTCGATGGAGCTTTCGGGCATTCGCCGGTCTGTCCTGAGTGACCCCCCTGCCTCCGGATGGACCAGAATTCCTGGCGTCGGCTGCAACCGGGCGGCCCACCCGGGCGTGTGTCACCCATGCGGTATGGCCGCAAGATGGCAGATCGAGGACGCTTGAGTGCCTACGACGAACTTCACCGACCTCTATGCCGGGTCCTTCGCCCGCCTCGTCGGGCAGGTGACCGTCGTGACGGCCGACCGTGAGGCGGCCGAAGATGCGGTCCAGGAGGCTTTCGGTCGGCTATGGAAACGGTGGCAGTCCCACAGCGCCTACGAAAATCCGGAGGCCTGGGTGCGGCGCGTGGCGATCAATTTGGCCATCAGCCGCTGGCGGCGTATGCGCCGGCTCCAACCTCTCGGCGACGGAACCCTCTGGTGGAAGCTGGCCTCCATCATCTCGTGCGGAACCCTGGCGGGCGCGCTCATNNTCCGCTGACCCGCCACGATGTTCAGAGGGCACTGAAAGCAATTCCGGTCAAGCACCGCCAGGCGTTGCTGCTTCATCACGTGGTGGGTCTGTCGGTGGCCGAGGTGGCTCGCGAGATGGGCGCTCCCGAGGGCACGGTCAAGTCGTGGCTCTTTCGCGGGCGCGAGGCCCTGCAGAACTCGCTCGGTGTGGAGGAGGCTCCCCATGGATGACGACCGACGTCTCGATTCGACGACCAGGCTCCTCGGAGATTTCGTGCACCACGTGAGCGATCAAGTCGTGGTCCCCCCATTCACAGCTGGAGGGCGAACGACCGGCTCTCGTCGTCGGGTACGTGCCGGACGACGACCGCTCGCCGCCGTTCTCGCCGCTGTGGTGGTGGTCGGCTCCATCGTTCTCGCCGTGGCCTACGGGCCCCGGAGCACTGATACCGGTACCGGCGTCACCGGCCGTCCGACTGACACGACGTGGACGGTTGCCGCCGCCGATCAGTGGTCGCGTGAGTTCGCCCCCGGGAACATCGCCAACTTCGGAGTACCCGACACGATCACCTGTCCCGCGGGGTCCGTATCGACGTGCTTCGTGACGGCCAGCTCGATCTCCACAGGATTCTCTGCCTTGACATCGGCCGCCTATCGGACCACCGACTCGGGATCGACGTGGCAGAAACTCACCTTGCCCGCCTACTCGTGGCTCTCCTCCAAATTCACCTGCTCCGGCCCGCTCACCTGCGAGGTCGGGGCCGACATCCAATTCCCCCCGACCGGGACGCCCGATTTCACGGGCCAGGGGGCGATGCTCTCCACCGACGATGGTGGTCGGCGTTGGACCGTCCACGACCTCCCGTCCGCATTCGGGCTCGTGACCGATCTCTCGTGCCCGACCCGAACCCACTGCGTGGCCTTCGCATGGCTACGGGGGGACGACCCGCTTCCGAACTACGCGTCAGGCGCAGAGCGCTACGACCCCACCGCCGTGCTCACCACGACCGATGGTGGCCGCACCTGGTCGCGCGCCTCGCTGCCGCCAGCTTCCTCGCCCTTGGTGCGCTACGCGCTGGGCTCGTATGTCGGCGGCTCGCTGACGTGCCCCACCGTCACGGTGTGTGACGCCACGGGCGAACAGGCAGAACTCGTCACCACCAGCGACGGTTACGTCCAACGAGACCAGAGATCGGTCGCGCTCGTGAGCAGTGACGCGGGCCGATCATGGACGACGACCCACCAGACGGACATCGTCGGTCTCAGCAGCCTCAGCATCTCGTGCGTCGGTGGGTCGACATGCTGGATGCTGGAGGATCCGGGACCAGGAGTGACCAACCCCGATGAAGTGTTCGCAAGTGACGACGGGGGGCGCAGGTGGTCACCATTGTCATCGACCGGACTACCCCGGCCCGATGAAGGAGTGCCCGATTCGATCACATGCTCTTCGATCCACGAATGCTTCCTTCCTGACGACGGGAGCGACGCAACGAACCAGACCATCCTCACCACCAATGACGGCGGCCATCAATGGCTGTCGGAGGCGCTGCCACCCCCATCCACGGGAGAGATCAGCAGAAGCGTCGCCGGGCTTTCGTGCAGCGTGTCCGGATCGTGCTTGGCTCTCGTCGACGAGCTCCTCGCTGCGCCATCGTTCACAGTGGTGAATGAAGTACTGACCAACCTGCCCCGTCCCACCGGATAGGGCCATCAGCGCACGATGGCCAGGACGAATCCGCCCGGGTCCTTCGGGGCAGCACGCCGCTTCAGCCGGTCCCAGTCGGATCTCGATGACAGGCTGCGACCGCCGTCTCCGGTGTCCCTCGACACTGCAAACGCGCGCTGGGAGGTGCGCTTGGAGCGATTCGGATCCCCACCTTCCGATCCGAGCGCGAATGGCAACGCCGCATTCACGAGCCACCACGGTGTCGTTGGTGGGTCAGAGTGATCGGTCGGTCGGGAGTAAACCAGCGAACTGAGATCAATCAGGCCCGATTGAGCAGCAGTGCCAGCCGGTGTCAAGCGAGAACTCAACAGGCTGCTGTTCGACTATGGGTAGATCAGCGCCTGGCGAGCCGACGTCCGCTTTCAGTATTGATCGGCGTGTAGTTCAGTTCGAAGTGATGATACAGAGTGGACTCGTCCGCATGAGAAAGCTCCTCGCCATGCATCTCGATCTCTGGAGCGGATCGGACCTGGTCCTTGGTCACCGGGACCTGCAGGTCATCGGGACCGATCTGAATCCCGCCCAGGGGTACGAAGGTCAGATGACGGTCGATGAAGCCTTCTTTGACAGTGGCGAACTGCGGCTCGTCGGTTTCGACATCGACGTAGACGTCTTGCAGCTTGCCGATCTTCTCGCCGTTGCGATCCACGAGCATCTTGCCGTGCCAGTCGGCGACGTTCCACCTGGCCTGGTCCTGATCTTCGGTCATGTGTGCCTCCTCGTGTCCAGCCTCATTTTGCCCAGGAAATGATCCAACTTCCATCCGAGTTCACACCAGTGCGACATCTCGTGTCATTGGATCAGGTCACACGTCTACTCGTCGTTCTGATCGGCCACTCCGGCACCTACGAGACCAAGTGACCGCCCTAGGTCGGGGAAGATCTCCAGCCCAACCACCGACAGTGTGGTTCTGCTCTGCCGTGGGCAGTGGCCTGCGGCTCACCGAGGTTGCTGGTGGTGCTCCGGCGCCTGCACTTCGAGGTGTCGAAGCGCCGTACCGTGACCAATGACGCAGTCGCAGCGCGTCCCACGGGAGTCACACTTGGGCCCGAGGGGACTTCGAGCCTGGGCCAGGTCGGAGGCCCACGGTAGAGGCGAGATCCTCGATGCCTGGGTTCAAAGATGTCGCACTGGCCCGGACATTCGTCGACATCGTCGATACCCTGGTCGACGATGTCGACGTCGTTGATTTCCTGACGTTGCTCGCCGACCGGTACGTGAAGGTCCTCAGCCCGAAACCTTCGATCCCCCGGGCCGTTCTCACAACTCCCGAAAGCGCCTCCGCAAAGACGGTCGGGCTATGACAGGAGCTGCGCTACGGATGGCGACCCTCACCCTGCTGATTGGCGCCCCGTTTGTGCATTTCTTCCTTGTGCTCGGCCACTAAGGGATCCGCGTATGCCTCGACGGCCACATCCTCTTGGGATCTCGGAAGGCGGTCTGACTCATGCTTGACACGCATCTCGGCGCGCTCGGCGCCGCGAGTCGCGGCGCTGGGACGTGTCGGCTAGTTGCGCTCGGTCAGGAGTCTCCTCCTCGTTGATTGCCGCGGATCTGTAGCACCGAAGCTGGACCATCTAGTAGCCGGCCACCTTGCAGTTGCCTCGGTGACCCGGGGAATAGGGCCTGAACGGCGGATTACTTTGAATGCCGTGCGTCCTTGATCTTGTCAATGGCCTCTTCGCCTCTGTCCCCGGCTTTGTCAATGAGCTCCTCGATCTTGCCCTTGGCGTGGTCGAGCGTGTGCTTGACCTCACCAGCGCGGCGATCGGCCTGGCCCTCGGATTCGAGGTCCTCGTTTCCCGTGAGGGTTCCGACGACCTCTTTCCCACGGCCCTTCACCTGATCAGACTTCTCACTCATCGTGTGCACAACTTTCTTCGTCATCGAACGCAAGGCGCCAAGGGTTCCGGTCCCTTCCCGCACGCCGTGACCAACAGCGGGGGGCGCAGTCGATCAACCACGGTGTGGGAAGGGAACCGGAGAAGGTCTGCCGACGGCTCGTTCTCTTGCGATGGGGGCCGAGGACCGAGGCGGACATGGTCCACGAGCCGTGGGCGCGTGATCCTCGCAAGCCGACGGGACGGTGCCGCTGGCACTGCCATGATTCTGACAATTCGCTGCTCCCTTCCCTGACCTCTGTCCGAGTCAACGCTCGGCCCTTGGGTCGCCAGGGTCTGGGGCAACGATGTCGCAGGCAAGGCTCACTGAGCCGTTAGCCGTAGTTCACTTTACCAGGACGCGTGACATATGGGACGCGAAGGTAGGTGCCAGTTCGCGACTCGTCACGAATAACGATCTGCCTGCCCCCGAAAGAGCCGCGCCCCCCGTGCACCCCGATCGGGGGGCAGGACGCCTTCGACCGTAACAGGTTTGTGAACCATTCTGATAGAGCACAAGCGCACACTGGTGCCCTTGCACGCGCGAGGTAACGGCTCCACTCAGTTCACTCACATGCGAGTCGATTGAAATCGCGCCGACCCCTGTCCCACCATAGGACGGCGATGAACGATCCCCCCGACTCGTTACCCCCTCGGCCCACTCCAGCACCACACGTGGAGCCCCGAGCCGTTCTGTCGGGAGCGTTATTCACCGATTTCAGGAAACCTCTGAACATCGAGTGGTACACCCGCTACAATCAGTAGGGCAGAAGACGCCCAGACCCCGCTTCCTTCGCACCTGGCCGATGGCCAGGGCAACGAGATGGAGGCACAAGAAATGGGTATGACAGGAATGGTCTTCAGCACTATCGCAATCGCAGCTGGTGCCGTCATGTACTGGGCGGTGACNNCGGAGCCGTCGGCCTGGCGGTCTCGGCGACCATCTTCGGCACATCCCGTCGTACCGCGGGGGGCCGTCACCACAGCTACGACCGCGAAGTGACCGATGCACAGGGGCGCACGGCGGCGGTGCACGAAGAAGTGCGCTAAACCGGATCGGATACCAGACCAGTATCTGGGTCAGAAGAGTCATTTCCGCCTGTCCGAGTGAACCGAGCCAAGGGAATGAGGCTCATTCCAGGCAGCGGGCCGGGCCCTGAAACCCGTTGGTATCGCCGGTGACTCCGACCCCCTACTTATGGGCGCAAAGTGAAAGCGAACGCTAATGACAGGCTACGGAAACGGAAGAAGCGATCACGTGCGAAATGTCTGGAAAGGCCTCTTCGTGGGCGGTTTGACTGGCGTCACGGCTGGCGTTGTCCTTGACTCCATTGGCAGAGCATCGAAGAGGGCCGTGGCCGTGGGTGGTCAGATCCGTGAGCATGCCCCCGATGCCGGGCGCTGGTTGCATTCGGCCACTGACAAGGCCGGGAAGCGGCTCCAGGACGCCGACATCCCCAAGCACGTCCGAAGTGCGGCTCATCGCGATTGACAACTCGAAACCCCAAGAGACCATTGTCGGGGACGCAGTTGCATTGCCCGTAATCACTCGACGGTAGGGTGCGTCCACCCTCGCCTCAGAGCGTGGCAACACTAAAGGGCTGGAAGTCGCCTTGATGGGGACAGTAGAAGCGTGACGATCGGTACATCCCTGGACCAGTATCGTCCGCCATGCACCGGGTGCGGGCCGTGGCGCTCGTGGTACTCGTGGCCGGGATTGGTCTAGCTCTCTGGATGGGCACCTGTGCGGTCGCAGTTGGGCTGTCGCTCATCGGCGCTCTGTGTTTCGGGCTCTTAGTTCCGAGCCTCAACAAAAGGCTCAAGAGCCACCCGGAGCAAGCTTCGCCTGTCACGGGTACGGGTACGGCAATCATGATTTTCACAACTGAGCATTTGCCAACACTCGTCGTTGGGATCTTGTGTGTTGCTGTGACTCCGAAGTATCGGTGGATGGGTTTTCTGGCTGGTTGGTTCCGGGGTTCGTCGTCTCACTTGTGGCGATCAACGGAGCAGTAGTTGTCGGTGTCCGCGATTTTTGAATCTC
>PKWD01000326.1 GCA_003131945.1 Acidimicrobiaceae bacterium | reverse complement strand
CCAGCTAGCCCGCCACAACGGCGTGGTGCTGTCCATCGGGCGCAAGGGAGATTGCTGGGACAACGCCGTGGCCGAGAGCTTGGGGCAGAGGCACGCTTCGGGGACGGCGGTGCGATCGACATTCGTCAGATCGGGACAGCTGAACACCTCCTGTGTGCACTCGACAACAGTCTCGAGTTGCTGTCGGCCATACTGGCCAGCGAGGCGTCATGAGAATCGACCGCCTTGATCTCGATCGCTTCGGCTGTTTCACAGGATGTTCTCTCGATTTGTCGGCCCCAGGAACCCACGTCATAGTCGGGCACAACGCGGCCGGAAAGATCACGGCAATGGCTGCGATCCGTCAGCTCTTCTTCGGGATCTCAGCCCGCAGCTCGCACGCCTTCAACCATGCGTCTCGCGACCACCGCATCGGGGCACTGCTGCGCAGTGATTGTGGTGAATTGCTGGAGATCGCTCGGGTCAAGCGGCAGGCCGACACCCTTCGCGACGGCAGCGACAACGTACTCGACGAGTCGGTATTCACAAGGCTGATTCATGGAATAGACGCGGACGTCTTCGCCAGATTGTTCACCGCCGGGCACGAAGAGATCGCCAGCGGGGGCCACAAGTTGCTTACCAGCGACGGCGAGCTTGGCCGCGCTCTGTTCAGCGCAAGCCGCGGTTCGGCCGATATCAATGCGGTGCTCTGAATCGGCCCGGGTTTCCTAGAGACTCGGTTGTCTGTCAAGCGACCAGATCTTCTGGCTTGGTCTGACCGTGGTAGTTGTCCTCCAGCTCTGCCGGTGGGATCTTGCCGATCTCGTTGTGGATGCGGCGCTGATTGAACCAATCGACGTAGGTGAGCGTGGCCCGCTCGACGTCGTCGACGTTCTTCCAGGCCCCGGGCGCCGGTGGATCAGCTCCGTCTTGTAGAGGCCGTTGTAGCTCTCGGCCAGGGCATTGTCGTAGGAGTCCCCGCGACTTCCCACCGAGTTGACCACGCCGGCCTCGGCCAGGCGCTCGGTGTAGCGGATAGAAAGGTATTGCCTTGCACGCCGCGGTCGCTGTGGTGGATGAGTCAGTCAAGGCCGACGTCACCGCGTGCGTAGATGGCCATCTCCAGGGCGTCGAGGACCAGGTCACTACGCAGCGACGTCGAACACTGCCAGCCGACGACGAACCGGCTGAAGACATCGATGACGAAGGCGACGTAGACCCAACCGGTGTGAGTCTTCACGTAGGTCAGATCGGCCACCCACAGGCGGTTGGGCGCGGCGGCCACGAACTGGCGGTCGACGAGGTCGCTCGGTCGATCGAGTGTCTCGTCACCGACGGTCGTGCGCTTCCATTGCCTTCCGCGCCTGGCACCGACCAGCCCCAGATCGCCCATGAGGCGCTCAACGGTGCAGCGGGCTACATGGGGACCCTCCCTGTTCAGCTGCGTCCAGACCTTGTCGGCCCCGTAGACGTCGAGGTTCTCGGCGTGCACCCGGGCGATCTCGACCTTCAACGCCTCGTCCCGGACGGACCGGGCCGACGGCGGGCGGGCCTTGGTGGCGTAGAACGTGGCGGGAGCGAACTGCAGGGCTTTGCAGATCGGCTCGACTCCCCATCGATGCCGGTAGGCGTCGATGAACCGGACTACCTCTTCGTTTGACCGTCGAGCTCGGTCGCAAAGAAAATCGACGCCGTCTTCAGGATCTCGTTGGCCCGGCGCAGTTCTTTGACCTCACGCTCGAGCGCCTTCAGCTGCTGGCGCTCGTCGCTGGTGAGCCCGGGACGGAAGCCACCGTCGATCTCGGCTCGCCGCACCCACTTGCGCAGCGTCTCTGGGGTCATGCCCAGCTTCGTGGCGACCGAGGTGATGGCCGCCCACTGGGAGGGGTAATCGTCCCGGTGCTCGGCGACCATCCTCACCGCCCGATCACGAACCTCCGGGGAATACCTGTTGGATGTGGACATGGCTCCATCCTCTCAAGGGAAGGAGCCTCCAGGTTTCCCGGGCCGATTCAGCTCCGTCGCCTGGATGAGAGCGCCGAGACGCTTTTCAAGAATGCAGGCTCGAAGCCGAAAGTGAACGGCGCTATCCGAGAACTGAAGGGAGATGCGCAACCATTGCTGTGGCCCGGTGCGGTTCCGTCTCTTCCAAAGGGCGAGCTCGATCAATGAATGGCCCGATCGCCCTCAAGAAGCGAATTCTATTCCTGGCGCAGAGGTCGATCTCGTAAGTTTTGCGATCGAGTTCAAAAACAAAGGCCTCTGCGCCTTCACTTCCGTCTATGTCATCAATCCGTGTAATCCGAATCGCCATGTATCTACAGCCCCAACGGATAGCAGAATGCTGGGGGTTCGACACCGCTGACAGCTTCAAGGTCGCCCAGCATCAATCCATTCCTGGACTCTGGCGTCACTGACGCGGCGAGCCGTTGGCATCTTGGCCCAAGACCGAAACCTCTTCTTGCTCTCGGCATCGAGACCAGAGAATAAGGTCTTGGAGCCCATCCCTGCAGGTTTGTCACCGACACGGGTCTTCGAGACAGTTCCTCCGTGTCCGGTCTTCCTTGCCTTCTCAACGAAGGGGGCAAAGGCCTCACGCAGCTTATTGGCATTCTGGTTGCTGAGGTCGATCTCGTAGCTCTTTCCATTCAGGGCAAAGCTGATCGTCTCGTCAGCCTCGCCACCGTCAATATCGTCCGTGAGTAGAACAATGACATTCTGCGCCATATCGTCATTCTAGCTATTCCAGTGATCAATGCCGGCACAGCAGTCTGAACAATCACCTACGAAGACTTGGCTCACGCTCGGTGGCGGCGCCTTGCGCAGGTGCGACTTACCACAGAATGCGTCAGGTAAGTCCAACCTCCAAGTGACCCACCACCACATTGACTACCGATGCGATCTCTGCCGCACGCCCACGACCTGGCGTTTCTCTGGCTGAGTAGCTATGGAACGATGGAACGCCAGCGGTGCCGAGGCGCCCGAAGTCTTAGGGCCATCTACCGAGCTGGCAGCTTTGCCTCGACTGAGGCGACAGCCCCTCTAGATACGAGGTCAGTCCATATCGGGGCCAACGTCGCCTCCGGGCTTTGCTCTTGGCAGTTTGGCGATTCCTTACTCAGATCAATGCATCCTTCAACTCCCCCAGATGCAACTGCCGACGGAGGCGAAGCAAATTGGGCCTCAAGCAACGATCCCGAATTTGGATCGACTATGACCTCACTTGCATCCCCACTAACGAGACTCGACAGCACAACTCCGTCACCACGTCGTCCGTCGTGTGCGGCGACATCAGGTACGAGCCGCGTCTCCGGTTGACTGGCCAAGACTTGAAACAACCCAGCAGCCAGGGCAGGAGTCATTCCATCGACTGGGCCCAGAAGAAGAGCGGCTGCGCGTTCAAAGACGGCATTCGGTTCTTGTGGTAAGAGATCGATATTGGTTTGCATCTCTCCAGTGGCCAGTATTGACTTAAGTTGACTCGCAGATGTGGGTAGGTCCGAAACATCGACTAGAGATTGGTCGGACTGCACCTGTCCTGGTGATCGCGATTCGCTGAGGAGTGTTTGATACAGGCGTTGACCAATTGGATTTGAGATCCATTCTGTTCGATCCCTCGCTGATGGAAACTGGAGGGCGCCGTAGGACCGAAGCACTTTGGCCACGCCCTCTTGGCTAATCCACACCTGATTATCCTCTATTACCCGTGCTGTCGCACCCTGCACCAGGGTGTCCGGTGTCCCGCTTGGAGAATACAGGCTCAATTGATAGAGGCTGCGCGTTTGCGTGTAGAGGTACTGATGGGGACCCAGCTGGCTCCGATGTCTTCCTGCGTTTGTGGCCGCTTGAGCCAACACGGCAGCGGCGGCAGGTTGCTGGCCGCTCGGTCCGGGAAGCACGATGACGATGAGAATCGCAAGCGTGACTGCCACGATTCCGAGAACGCTTGTAGCCACAAGCACGGGTTTCCTTCGGTGAACCTGTACCTGAGTCTGAGCAGTCAACTGCAGATAGAGCCGCTGGGCTTCAGCCGACCAAGCCGAAGGTATCGGCGCGTCGAGCGCAGGGTCTGCCTCCATGATTAGCGTGTCTAGATTGTCAAGATTCATCGCGGGCTTCTTTCTTTCGCTCTCCACCGCTTGACTCTCCGAAGCGATGTCCGGATCTAAGTTGATCGCCCTCCAGCTCTTCTCGAAGGCGTTTCTTTGCCTTATGAACCCTCAATGCGACCGCGTTGACGGAACGGCCCAGTAGCTTCGCCGCTTCCGCGTGGGTAAGTTGTTCCCAGAGCACAAGACTCAAGATGTCTCGATCGGAGGGGCTCAAACGGGCAACGGCAGCCTGAACGCGCAGTCGGTCGATCGAGGCACCTTCGACGACATCGCTAGAATTTACCTCGACTGAAGCCTCCGCTTGCAAGCGGCGTACCAGTCGGAACCGGCGCATTGCGCCACGCTCATGTCGATACAGCACAAAACGGGCCACTCCGAAAATCCACAATCGATCCTCAGGTGGCGCCGGTAGCTGGTCGATACGACGCCATGCCGTCGTGAACACCTCGGCGGTCACATCTGACGCATCTTCCTTGGAGCCGTAAAGTCGTCGAAGGGCGAACGCATAGACAGCCGAATACTGCGTCTCATAGAGGGTTCGAAACTGACCATTCCGTTGTTCAAGAAGCGAGAGATCCTCGTCGTCTGGCATCTGGTCCTGATCGCCCTCTCGTTGCTCTCCCAGCCATCACATCTCCAGCTTCACGAGCAATCTTTCCAGGAACGGTCACAATTGTCGGGCCAGAGGCCAGAACTCCTGATGGTGGCCGCAAAGACCGCCTGGGCTGGTGTCGATTGATCGTTTGCCCGGTCTGCGCTGTGCCACTCCTCGAATACCTGGGGCCGCCAACGGATAAGGGCCCCTTCGGTCGGTCAGATCGGATCCTCTCGTCCGGGACCATGCGAGCCATGTAGCGCCAAATCCCTGGATCGCCGACAGGACCTTTTCCCATCCGGGTCCGTTCGTGGGTAAGAGCATGCACTGGGAGCTGTCGGGGAAAGGGTGTGGTTCCAACGACAGCACCACATTCCTGGGCAAGCGTCATCCCGTCTGTCTTGCCAAGCGTCGATCCTCGAAGGTACCCGGCGAGAACGCCTTACCGTCGACGTCCCGAGCTCACGGTCCAATAGTAAGGCGACGTTCAGTGCGGAGAGGAAGACGGCAGGCGAATCGTGATCAACGAATTTCGACGGCAGGAACTGCTAGCCTCACCTGTGAGGAAGTCGACTCCAGTCCGACCACCAATCGGCGATTACCAAATGGTGATAGGACCGACAGTCAGCCAACCTCCACGACCTCCGTGAACGCGCCCTATTGATTAGATCGACGTTGTTCTTCACGTCGCCTAGATGGCTACGACTGCCGTTGGCCCCCGTTGACTTAGAGATTCCACGGCGTGCCGGTCGAGCTCACCTGCTTCTCTCTTGCATGCGCTCACGGACTTCACGGTCTGAGCGGCATTCTGGTTTGAAGCCAACCGGATAGCCACTTAGACAGCCATGACGAAACGACGCCATCGGCGGTGATACCCACGTGTCTGACCGGTGGGTCTCAGCGGTCAGCACGCCGGACTAGTAATAAGGACTGAAAAAATCGTAGGTGCAATCGTAGTAGACCTGCTGACTCACCGGGTTTTGCAGACAGATTTGAAACGTCGCATATAATGCGTAGCCTGAAATTGTACTTTGATACCACTGGTTGATACTCGGCTCTTCATTCTTGCTCGAGCCACTCTGATAACTGCCATTAGTGATTTGGGCATATCCCCATACGCCTGAGCTATCGGTATTGCAATTCGTTGACCGGGGCTCCTGTTTTGNNCCCAACTCAGCGTTTGTGTCGCACTGTTGGCTGTTGGAATTACTCGCATCCCAGCCAAATTGTGAATTGATCGGAGCGTAGTAGTCCGAACCTCCAAAATATGACACATACGGATCGGGGGTTCCGGGCACAGTTAACGTATACCCGCATTGCCCGGCGTTGGATACTGTGATGGAACTGTCTCCAATGGTAATGGTCACACTTCCCGAACTCGATGATCCCAAGAACGGAGGCGAGACCGTCACGCCTTGGGGCAAAGACGTCGACCAAGTCGGGTCCTGCGGGCAGTCCGCAACCGATGGGACCTCGCCACTCGGGACACCCACAGGATGCCCCGAATAGCCCGTTCCCGACATCACAGTGGTCGAGGGAACTACGGTCGTCGTAGTGGTGGGCAACGCTTCTCCTGAGCTCTGCCCGCCACCCGCTCCGAGAACAAGACACAGTGCGATTGCAAGCCAGAACGCCCCCAGAGCCAACACCACACGGCGACGCAGAACCAATTGCGTGAACAACATTTCCTTCTCTCCTGATCGTGGATTCGGCCCGGTCGGCAACGACTTCCTGCTGGCTTTTCTGGATCAGGGATCTATGGGGCCGACGGCTCGGTTCACCGGTCCCTCCCTGCTGGGCACTCTTGCAACCCAGGCGTGACGAAACTGTGACGGTGGCGTCACCAAAGACGAACTAGGGATGCTCGTCTTCGTTCCGGGCGGAGATATCGTTCAGCCAGTCCCTCATCAACTCGAGGGCACCGTCGATATCGCTCAGCACACGTGACGACTCAACCCCGCGCGCCACGTCGCTGACCAATCGGACGTGAATTCGAAGGCCATCTGCAGAACGCGGATCGATGCTCACGCGCAGGATCACAAGAGCGGTGGGACCACCATCCGACCCAGGACCGCGATGTCGAAGTGACGGTGCCGTTACGACTTGACGCTTTCGATGAGCCGCACAAATCCGAATGACGGCTGTAGTCCGAGCTTGTTGTGAAGGAGATCCTGGTAGCCCAGGAACTCACTAAGAGCCTCTGATCGGTTGTTCTCGGCCAAATGTGCCTTGACCAGGGCCAGTCGAGCCGTTTCCCGTAACGAATCCCCCTTCACTGCAGCAATGGCAGCTGCAACGGCAGCCGGATACTGGCCGTGAAGGGTGAGAACAGCTGAGAGCGCCTCGAGAGCGTGCAGCCGAAGTTGCCGCCAGTCTTCTGCTTCAACGGTGAGCCAGTCATCGCCCCATTCAGGCAGAAGGTCAAGAGACAGCGGGGCGATACTTGTGAGCGCAATGTCTGACAGATGGACCTCGCCATCGATCAGCCGCCGAGCAAGGGCTCGGGCATGGGCGATGTCAACTCTCACACCCTCGGTCAGTCGGAGCATGTGAGGGCATGATTCCACGAGCGGAAGCGCAATCCCATGGAGACGAACCAACGCCGAACGTAGTGATGCAAAGGCGTGGCGTTCGTCCGATCCAGGCCACAGTGCGCCCGCTACAGTTGCACGCANNGACCCTGGGGGTATTTCGACGGGAAACTCGTCGCGCCTGAGCCGAAAGACTCCCAGAACTCGGAGATTCGGCATTGAGCGGTCGGAGTGCTTCCCCACTCCCCGACCCCGACGGCTCTCGTCACCGACGTTCGAGGTCGACAAGTCATGGCCAAGGAGGGATCCGGCAAGCCCTACCGACGGATCCCCTTGTATCAGCTGACCCATCGAATCACCGAAGTAAGCGGCCGATGCCAAGCAAGGAGCCCTAGTTTCAACCCGTGGGCTAGGAAGTATGACTCATTTGGCATTTTCGTCCGCGCATCTCTCTGGGTCCGAATATTGACCGCACTCGCTCGATACTGCCCTCTACATCTCCGGTGTATGCCCAAACCTTTCTGAAAATCTCAACGACAAATCCGGACATGCCGGCATCGTTCATCACGACCAGGGCGCCAAGCTTTGACCACCACCTATGCCATGGACGCCCTCAAGGCGAGTTTGACGGTTGATCGAGACTCGCTGAAACCGGGAGAGCGAGCCCGCATTGAGGGCCGATTGGCCTGCAGAGTGAAAGCCATGGCCACACACCACGTCCTTGGCACCCATCGACGAAGATTTGAGGACGTTGTCGAAACGGCCAGCTCGTAGAGCCTGTCATCGTCACTTCCACTGCCGATTACGACCGGCATCGCATCGACGAAGCGATTCCCTGCCTCCGACGAGCCTCACGAAGTCCCGTGACGGCTCTAGTCCCAACTCTCCCTTGAGCAGATTCCGGTAGCGATCGAACTCACGAATAGCCTCGGACTGGTTGTTCTCGGCCAGATGCGTTCTGACCAGCGCTTGACGTGCGCTTTCCCGCCAAGGGTCTCCTCGAATGGCGGCCATCGCAGCAGAGATGGCGTGGGCGAATCGGCCCTTCTGGGTAAGGGTTGCTGATAGCGACTCAAGTGCGTGTAGGCGAACCTGGCGCCAGTCTTCTGCCTCAAGGATCACCCAGTCTTCGTACCAGCCAGGAAGCAGATCGAAAGAGAGAGTGGCAATACTTGTGGTTGCAAGATCAGTGGCCAGCATTTTTCCCTGGATCGCCCGCTCGGCGAGCCCGCGAGCCCCCGAAATGTCAACGTCAACGTCCTTCCCGAGACCAAGGACACCTGACCCGGAGTCGACGATCGTCCGACCGATGCGGCGGAGGCGCGTCAAGGTTGAGCGCAATGCAGCGCTGGCCCGGAGATCATCCGATTCAGGCCACAGGGTGCCTGATATCGCGCCACGTCTCAGACCGCGGGGTCGAACCGCAAGCAGGGCCACAAGTCGTTCGGATCCCTGCGGTAAGGAACACCTACGGTCACCGATCACCAGACTGAAGCCGCCGAGGAGGGAGAGTTGAGCTAATGTTCGATCACCATCGTGAGCCGATTCCGGCGCGCTGGTCGTCAGCGTCGCCGTGCTCATGGCACCGGATGGATTCCGGCATTCGGTTAACGGCACCTCCCCTCCTATTCGATCAACTCCCCCGAGCGACACCAGAGAACGCACCAATGCCGAGCGGACGAGGGAACAGGAGCGACGACCGATGCGAGCCCAGCGTGACCCCATATCCGCCTATCACCACTTACATCTCACTGAGCAGATGGGCTCTTCCCCGCAAGCAGACTGCGTGATCGGGTCGGACCCAACAGCGATGGACCAACAGCGGTTACTGCTTGCGGCGCCCCTAGACCACACAATCTCTCCATCGACCGCTTTTGGGAAGTGACCTAACCCAGGATCCTTTTGGCCCTGTCCGTACTGTGATCGTTCGAAAGAGCATCTGCGTCAGTAACCCGTCAAATGCCCCTGTTGGCCTTCAAGGCCATCGTCGAACCGTACGGAGGATGGTATGGGTTCGTCCAAATAGGCAATATCCGCACGATCAACGTAGGGCCGGAGAGCACGACGAAACTCCTCGGCGTTCTTCGTTGATAGGTCAATCGTGTAACGCTCTCCATCGAGTTCGAAACAGACTGTCTCAAAAGCAACCGTTCCGTCTAAGTCGTCAACGAGTTCAACTGTCGCCTTCCGGCCCGTCCGCCGCATAACATACATTCTTGATCCTTTCCAGAATCAGAAGTCGATGTTTCGCCACAAACCCCGTGTTCGGTGCTATTCGCCTATCTTCCTCCTGGTAGATTGATCGCCTCCGTAGGCCGAGCCTGAGGCATGTCTTACCGGCGCCCCATGACGTTGCCGCGAATCTGTGGGACTCCTCCATTTCCCGAGCAACTGGTGCCGAATGGCGTCGAACGGACNNTTCTCCTCAAGTAAGCCCCATTGGATGGCGGCCGAGTTCCCACTTAGCCTCCCCCTTTGGAGACGACAACAGAGGCGCGGTGGTACAAGACGACTGCACATGGGTGTACATCTCCGGATGGCTATCCAATCTTTCTGGGCAAACAAGATCACGGTCTCTACCAGGACTTTCCTCCGCAGACCTGGAACTAGGCGTCTTCGGCCGCCCGGATGGCGGGGGCGGGGACCCGCCGGGGTTCGCTTGTTGCGAATGGCTTCAAGCCACTTGGCCTAGTTGATCGCCGCGACGCAGAACCCGCCGACAGTGCAAAGCTGGCCGAACTTTCTGACCATGTCCGTCCAGGTGTTGCGATCTAACTCTCAGTCCCAGATGCGCCAGTAAGAGCACGACCGCAGAGACAGATAGTCGGACGGCAATGCCATTGTTCCGAAGTGCTCCCAGCGTAGCGGTACCCGTTTAGACACCCGCATTGAAGCATCGGCACTCAGGTGATTAGCTTGCCAGAGAAGCGCACATACTTCGGTCCGCTAATGGCTCGTGCCACGGTTCTCGGTTCCGATTCGCTGGCAAGGTTCCGGTTCGAGGTTGCTGGTGCTTACGACACAGATATCCCACAGGCTCACGTCTCCACAAGAGTAAGTGTCCCAGTACCGGGTTGCTTCTTTGCAACGTCGCGACTATTACCGAAGCCGATTACGATCCTGGTGCCCTCAAAGCACCATCGCAACCGTAGTTGGGCTGGAAGTTACTGATTGCCCGTTGCCTCTCGCCATTTCCGAACAATCTCATTTGCGATACGGCCACGAGGTGCGACCTTAATCCGATTAGATTTGGCCCAGGCGCGGACTTCGACACGGTCATAACCCTCGGAGCGCCGTGATCCTTTACGGGTAGTCGACACTTTCGGACGACTGCGAGCACCGCTTGTATGCCGTGCAGACCGCGCACGATCAACGTAGGGTCGAAGTGTCCGACGAAGTTCGCTGGCGTTTGGCTTGGACAAGTCGATCTCATAAGTTCGTCCATCGAGGGAGAACTTGACCGTCTCTGCGGCTTGCGTGCCGTCGAAATCATCCACGAGTATTACCGTCACCTCTTCGATCCGTGCCATTTCCATCTCCATTCGTTTGCTCTATCGACACAATATCGCGACGGCGAAGGGGAGGTGGCCGGCGCACTCCAGACAGCGTCGCCATTATCGAAGCCGACGCTGCTGCATTCTCCAAATGGTGGACTGTGGCAATCGGCGCCGTCGGTGGTTCGACGGCGATAATAGCTGCCATTGCTAAGTTCTGGAGTGGGCGCCACGCTGGAGCACGCGAGGCTATTGTCGCAGCCATTGCCGCCCTCCTCGTGTCGGCCATCTTCGCCGTAGCGATCATCGTCAGTGCGAACGTCAAGAGCCGGGCTCTCGGCGTCGCCACCGAATACCTGGCTCGGGCAGATGACACCTCTGTCTATCTTCAGCTGATTCAACGTGGTGGCGGAGTCGGCCCTGGAGCATCGGTCTGAGTCAACCTGGCGCCAACGGCCCCACCGCCCCCATCAACCTCGATGAGGGCCCGGTGTCACTACTCGGGCTGGCGAGTTTAGCCAGGCAGGCGACGATCACCGATTCTGCCACGGGGAATCAGGGGACATTGGGAGGGATTCGCAGATTGCAGAACGGCGATGTCGAGCTCCGCATCTTCACACCCGGCAATGGCGACGATCGGCTCGCCGCATAACGCTTGAGAGTCGTGAGCTACCAGTACCCTTGATGGGGAACTCCGACTTCCGCCATGACCCCGGACGGTTCCCGTCCAGGGGAGATCATGGTCAGGCGGTTGGGCCACCTCCGTCGGACATAATCTCACATCGTTGCCCTTCCGAAAGTCGCTCGTTAGTCGGGAGAGCTAGGGCTCGATTTCAAGTCGGGCAGCACGGCTGATTCTTGCCGATAACTCCTTGTTATCCAAACCCCGGGTCAGCCGAGCCGCCATTTCCGTTGAGACCCGGTCCCTCGAGCCCGCCTTGAGACCCGCGGGTCCAGGCGATCGTGATGTGTGCGGATCCTGGAAGTCAGTGGACTTCTTCACTCTCACTCGCCGCGCTCAGTCATGGATCGTCTCCCACGCCAGGTGAGCGAACTAGCCTATGGAGAGGGAGCGGAATCGATAATCTTGCCGGCTCGCTTGTCCAAGAACTGGGTCACGGCCTGCTGACCTGCTCCGAAACTCACAGCGACCCCAATCAGGGACTGCAACGATTCGAACCCGTTTGTCACCCCCGCGTTCCCTATCGCGACCACGCCGACGATGGCCGTCAGAGTGCCGAAAGTGACCTTTACGAATGCCTGCTGTAACGGAACATTGAATGGACTGGTGACGTTCGGTATGGCAGCCATGGAGGGAATCGTGGTTACCAGAGTCCCAACTAGGCCGAACACCATGACGAGCATCAACAGCGCCCACCGAGATAGGTCGCCGGCGTTGCGAGGTACTGCGAAGATGGCGGCATCTGGTAGCCGCCATTGCAGGAGGATGAGCCCAACACTTACGCCGACGATCACGAGTGTCGTCACCACCAGTCGGTTGCGGAATGCCCGGGCACTCTGATGAAAGCTGTCGCTAACGGCGAATGCTCTCTCCGCTACGGATCGCATCATTACCCGGGGAGGAGTATTTGGCGGTACGCCGGGAGGGGTGGTGGCGCGGGGTTAGCCGGGGTCATGCGACGTCAGCCATATTGATGTTTTGGGTGCACCAATCCGTGAAACGAACGCGGGCGGGATCGGTTTGATCAAGGATTGCCGCATGCTGGACAGCATCCTCAACAAGAGCTGGAAACAAGCTCCGAGTCGAGCCGTCAATGATTAGGAGTTCCCCTTCGTGGAGAAGGGACCACGCCTCTTCAAGCCGACTTCCATACCACCAGTCCACAACGCGCCTCCAAGTCAACAGCCTTGCGGATCCCTCTGTTAACTTGTCGGCCTGGGTAATGAGCTCGGCGATTCTCACTTGCGCGGACTCGTCAACCCCGGATAGTCGATCCCTTAACCTGACTACTCTTGCGCTGACTTCCTGCGCCCAAGATGGTTTGGGTACGATGGAGGCCATTGCTGGTCTCTCCTTACGCCTCTGCGTGGCACCGCCACTGTCTATAAAATCCACAACTTAACGTGCATGCCGGCCCAAGTCCAATAAACAATCAACTGGCGCTAGTTTCATGTCCTATTTCAATCTGCTTCAGATCCAAGGAATTGCAAATGTCAGAGAGGCACGGCGAAGTCTGACTTTTCCACCCTCGCCGCCGCTCCTCGGAGTCGTTTTCGACCGACTGATTGTCTTCCAACTTCTGTCGGCCTCCACACCTCAGCCTCAAGTGTCGTCGAGTCGTCGATACCCGACTCAGCAGTTCTTATCCGAGACTCGCACGAACGTTCCATCTGGCTCCCTCGCATAGCGCACATTGCACGTCGGACAGAACATTTCGATCCGGGAGGGATTAGTGGATTGTAATGGGCCATTAACAAGCCGATGGCTCAGTGGGCAGCGGTATTCGCCGTTGTCGGTCATGAGGGAACCTGTGACACCAGCCACCGATGAGCACGTCATACGACGGGCGGGAATAACGATCTCCCAGAGTGCCGAATGCCAGTCGCTGACGCATTGCACCAGATTGTCACGTGAATTTCTTTATCCTCTTAATCTGTCCGTAGCTAGTCCCCTGAGTTGTTAATTCGTAAGAATTGTCGGTCAGTTCGGAATTTTCGTCTCGCTCGGCGCGTTCCCGTCATTGTCAGCAACGATGGGAGACGACGATGCCGCCAAGGGGACGACCGAAGACAGAGCTGCTGCTGAGCGACGAGGAGCGCGAGGTCCTCGAACGCCTGATCAGGCGGCGCAAGAGCGCTCAGGCGCTGGCTCTGCGGGCCCGGATCGTCCTGGCCTGTGCGACGGGTGCCACGAACCAGGCGGTGGCCGCCGATCTGCGGATCAACAATGCCACCGTGGGTAAGTGGCGTCGGCGGTTCGTGGAGAAGCGCCTCGAGGGTCTGTTCGACGAACCTCGGCCCGGAGCGCCGCGCACCGTCACCGACGACAAAGTCGAGGCCGTGATCGTGAAGACCCTGGAAAAGAAGCCGGCCGACGCCACCCATTGGTCGACCCGCTCCATGGCCGACGCCCTGGGTATGAGCCAGACATCGATCAGTTTGATCTGGCGAGCCTTCGGACTGCAGCCGCACCGGGCCGAGAGCTTCAAGCTGTCCACCGACCCGCTGTTCGTGGACAAGGTCAAAGACATCGTGGGGCTCTATCTCGATCCCCCCGAGCGGGCCGTGGTGTTGTGCGTGGACGAGAAGTCCCAGATCCAGGCCCTGGCCCGCTTCCAGCCCATCCTGCCCATGATGCCCGGCACTCCCGAACGACGCAGCCACGACTACATCCGCCACGGCACGACATCGCTGTTCGCTGCCCTCGACATGGCCACCGGCAAGGTCATCGGTTCGCTACACCGCCGCCACCGGGCCGTCGAGTTCAAGAAGTTCCTCGTGCGCATCGACGACGAGGTTCCCGAGAACCTCGAGGTGCATCTCATCCTCGACAACTACGCCACCCACAAGACCCCCGACATCCAACGGTGGCTGTTGCGCCACCGCCGGTTCCATCTCCACTTCACACCGACGTCGGGATCGTGGTTGAACATGGTGGAGCGGTGGTTCGGTGAACTGACTACCAAGAAGATCAAGCGCGGCGCCCACACCAACGTGCAGAACCTCGAGCGCGACATCCGCGACTGGATCGTCTTGTGGAACGACAACCCCCGGCCCTACGTCTGGGTCAAAACCGCCGACCAGATCCTGGCGTCAATCGCAAGATATTGCGAGCGAATCAGCAACTCAGGACACTAG